>DASTHJ010000274.1:0-4834 GCA_035718265.1 Steroidobacteraceae bacterium
CGCGCGCGCTGTGGCGGCATGCACAGCTGTTCGTGCGCTACGAGCGCGAGCTCAATGATTCGCCGGTGGCGGGGTACGACTATGGGCGGAACCGCGTCAGCGCTTCGATAGAGATATGGCGGTAAATGGGGACATTCTCCGTTTCCTAGCAAAAGGGGACGCACCTCGAAGAGGTACGTCCCCTTTTGCCCGCTCCACGGGGAAATGATGAATGTCCCCATTTCTTCGTCCCCCTTTTGCTAGGAAACGAGGAATGTCCCCATTTTCTAGGAAAGAGGGACTGTCCCCATTTATCCCCACACCCACATGATCAACGGCGTGCCGACGACCAGCACCAGCAGCGACAGTGGCGCGCCGAGGCGCGCGTAGTCGCCGAAGCGGTAGCCGCCGGGGCCGAACACCAGTGTGTTGCACTGGTGACCGATGGGCGTCAGGAAGTCGCAGCCGGCGCCGACGGCGACCGCCATCAGGAACGCGTCGGGCGCGAAGCCGAGACGCTGCGCGAAGCTCGAAGCAATGGGCGCCATGACGAGCACCGTCGCGGCATTGTTGAGGAACGGCGTCAGCGCCATGGCCACCGCCAGCATCAGCGCCACCGCCCCCCAGCCCGGCAGCGCCTGCGCGGCGCCGGCCAGCGCGCCGGCGATTACGTCGGCGCCGCCGGTGGTGCGGATGGCATCGCTGACCGGGATCAGCGCGCCGATCATCACCAGCAGCGGCCACTCGACCGAATTGTACGCCTCGCGCACGCTCAGCGAGCCGAGCAGGATGATGGCGAGCCCGGCCCCGAAGAACGCGATACCGACGGGTAGTTTGCCCGTGCCGGCCAGCACCATGGCGGTCGCCAGCACCAGGATGGGCACGAGCCCGCGGCGCACGGTGCCGAGATGGATCTCGCGCGGCGCGAGCGGCAGGCAGCCCAGCTCGCGCAGCACGTCGCTCATCTCGGGCATCGGCCCCTGCAACACGATGACGTCGCCTGCGTACAGCCGGATGTCGCGCAGCCGCTTGGTCAGCCGCTCGCCGCTGCGGCTCACGGCGATCATGTTCACGTTGAAGCGCTCGTGCAGCGCGAGCCGCGCCGCGGTCTTGCCGATCAGCAGCGAGCCGGGCGCGATCACGGCCTCGAGCGTCGCGATCTCCTCGGCGGGCTTCTTCTCGACGCGCGACTCGCGGTCCTCGCCTTCGAGCTCGAGTCCCGCGGCCTTGACGGCGTCGTCGAGCGCGGCGGGCTCGCCTTCCAGGATCACGTGGTCGTCCTCGCGCAGCACGGTGTCCTGGCTCGCCACTTTCTTCTCGCCGTCGCGGATCACCGCGTTCACGGACACGTCCTTGCTGAGCTTCTTGCGCAGCGCGCGCAGCGTCTCGCCGGCGAAACCCGACTTCGGGCCGATGCGGCCCTCGGTCACGTAATCCTGGATGGCGATGCCCTCGGCGAGCGAGCTCTCGCCCTTGCGATCCTGCGGCAGCAGCTTGTACGCGAGCGCCAGGAACGCGACGCCGAGCACCGCGAGCCCGAAGCCCACCGGCATGAAGTCGAACATCGCGAATGGCTGCCCGACCAGCCGCTCGCGCAGCTGCGAGACGATGATGTTCGGCGAGGTGCCGATCAGCGTCATCAAGCCGCCGAGCAGCGAGCCGAAGGCCATGGGCATCAGGAACACCGAGGGCGACACCTTGGAGCGCTTCGCCACCTGGAAGGCGACCGGCAGCATCATCGCCAGCGCGCCGATGTTCTTGACGAACGCCGACAGCACGGTCACCACGGTGACCAGCACGATGAGCTGCGCGCGCACCGAGGAGAGCCGCGGCCCGAGCGCCTGCAGCAGGCTCTCCATGAGCCGCGAGCGCGTGACCGCGGCGCTCACCAGCAGCGCCGCGCCGATGATGACCACGATGTCGTTGCTGAAGCCGGTGAACGCGCGGTCGAACGGCACCACACCGACCAGCAATGCCACCAGCAGCGCGAGCCCGGCCACCAGGTCGTAGCGGATGCGACCCCAGACGAACATCGCCATCATCCCGGCGATGACTGCGAAGGCGAGGAGCTGGTCGCGGTTCATGCCGGCACAGTGACACCGCGGCCCGACAGCTCACATGCGGCGTCGTCCGATAATTCCGGTGGCGGCCGCTGACAAGCGCACGCGCCACCGGTGCCATGATCCGGGCGTCGATGGATACACAGGTGAAAGGGCCCGAGTCGATCACGGCGCTCGTGCACTACTACCGTGCCGAGAT
The DNA here is from genome assembly GCA_035718265.1 of Steroidobacteraceae bacterium. Lineage (GTDB taxonomy): Bacteria > Pseudomonadota > Gammaproteobacteria > Steroidobacterales > Steroidobacteraceae > CADEED01. Next base: position 2,239 of record DASTHJ010000274.1, read on the forward strand.
CTCGCGCATGATCAGCTGGCGCGACCGGCTCGACCGGACCACGAACTGGGCGATCGGCGCGGTGGCGGCCATGCTGTCCATCGCGCTGGCTTCGCAGGAAGCGCACCACTCGGTGCTGCTGTTCGCGATGCTGCTGATCCACGTGCTGCTGATCATCGAGGCGCGGCGCTACCGCTTCTATCACGTGTATCGCCGGCGCGTGCGGCTGCTGGAGCGCGAATACTTCGCACCGATGCTCGTGCCGGCGACCAGCGGCACGGGCGACGGCTTCATCCGGCTGGCCGAAGACCTGCGCGAGCCGCGCTTCACGGTCACGCTGCTGCAGGCGATGGCGCGGCGGCTGCAGCGCAACTACTGGTGGATTTTCCTGGTGGTGCTGCTGGCGTGGCTCGTGAAGACCACGTCGCACATCTCCAATGGCCGGACGCGGCTGGTGCACAGCTGGAGCGAGTTCCTGGCGAACACCGCGACCGCGGGGGTGTCCGGCATCGCGGTGATCTGCGGCGTGTGCGCGCTGTATGCCTGGCTGGCGTTCGTGATGCTGCGGTTCCACCTGGACGAGGACGAGCTCGGGCCGGGGCAGGTGCACGTGTGAGGTCTGTCCCCGTTTGCTAGGAAACGGAGAATGTCCCCATTTATCGGGTGGCGACGGTGGGTTCGGGGTGGGATTCCATCCACTTGCGCACGCGGCGGGCGTCGGCGGTGCGGGTGAGCTTGCCGAAGGAGTTCAGCAGGATCATGTTCACGGCGCGCTCGCCGATCATGGCCTGCATGACCAGGCACTCGCCGGCGTCGTTGGTGAAGCCGGTCTTCTGCACGAGGATGTCCCAGTCGGGCTTGCCGATCAGCAGGTTGGTGTTGCGGTAGTGGAGCATGCTGCGGCCGGCGCGCACGTCGTGGCTCGGCAGCGTGGAGAACTCGCGGATGCGGCTGTCGCGCGAGGCGGCGTTCAGCAGCCGCGCGAGATCGCGCGCGTTCGAGACGTTGCCGCTCGAGAGACCGGAAGGGTCGTCGAAGCGCGTCTTCGTCATGCCGAGCGCCTTCGCCTTGGCATTCATGGTGCGCACGAAGGCGGCCGTGCCGCCGGGGTAGCTGCGCGCCAGCGTCCTGGCGGCGCGGTTCTCCGAGGCCATGAGCGCGAGCTTCAGCAGGTCGCGCCGCGCGAACTTCGCGCCGACCGGCAGGCGCGAGAACGCTCCCTTGCCGCTCCAGCGGTCGGCGCTGGTGATCTCGATCTTCTCGTCGAGCGGCTGCTGGCCGTCGAGCACCACCAATGCGGTCATGAGCTTGGTGATCGAGGCGATGGGCGCAACGCGTGCGGCCTCGCGCGCGAACAGCACTTCGCCGGTGTTGGCGTCGGTGATGAGCGCGGTCGCGGACTTGAGGCCGGGATCGGCGGCGCTCGCGGGCGTGACGGCGAGCAGCATCACGGCCAGCACCGCCAGCATTCCCGACACCATCCGTCTCATCGTTTGATCCTTTGGGCGCAGGTCGCCTCCCCGGCGGCGATCGTATTTCCCTTCGCACGGCAATTCCAGTACAAAACGTGGCATCGCCCCACCACAAGACAGGGCAAAAGGCTTCCGGAGTTGCAATGCTGGGTCATTTCCTTCCGCGGCACGCGCTGGCCGCGACGCTGCTCATTGTTTTCTCGGTCCAGGGCTTCGCCGCCACCGGCAAGCGCGTGGTGCTGCCGGACTCGGTGACGCCGCTCGCCTACCGCATCGATTTCACGCCCGACATCGGCGCGCTCACCTTCAAGGGCACGGTCGAGATCGACGTGCAGGTCAACCGCCCGACCCACACCTTCGAGCTGAATGCCGCCGATCTCGTCATCGACAACGTGGTGCTGGCCGGCGAGCCGAACAAGCCCGCGGTGAGCCTGGACGACAAGATCCAGACCGTGACGTTCACGTTCGATCACCCGGTCACCACCGGTGCGCACACGCTGAAGATCGCCTACCACGGCAGGATCTACCAGAGCGCCTCGGGCCTGTTCGCGCTGGACTACCAGGATCCGCGCGGCGGCAAAGCGCCGGCGCGCGCGCTGTTCACGCAGTTCGAGAACTCCGACGCGCGCCGCTTCGTGCCGTGCTGGGACGAGCCGGGCATCAAGTCCACCTTCGAGCTGACCGCGACGCTGCCGGCCGGCCTGATGCCGCTGTCGAACATGCCGGTGGCCGGCACCGATCCACTGCCGCACGGCTTGCAGCGCGTGCGCTTCGCGAAGTCGCCGAAGATGTCCACCTACCTGCTGTTCTTCGGCGCGGGCGATTTCGAGCGCGTGCACCGCACCGTGGCCGGCGTCGACGTCGGTATCGTCGTGAAGCACGGCGACACCGCGCACGCCGCCTACGCGCTGGACGCGGCCGTGCAGCTGCTGCCGTTCTTCAACGACTACTTCGGCGTGCCCTATCCACTGCCGAAGCTGGACCTGATCGCAGGTCCCGGATCGAGCCAGTTCTTCGGCGCGATGGAGAACTGGGGCGCCATCTTCTATTTCGAGTACTTCCTGCTGATCGACTCGCGCATCTCCACGCAGACCGACCAGCAGAGCGTGTACAGCGTGATCGCGCACGAGATGGCGCACCAGTGG
>DASTHJ010000275.1:0-5718 GCA_035718265.1 Steroidobacteraceae bacterium
TCGAGTTCACGCCGGGTTGGGCGGTCGGCTGGTTCTTCATCCCGGTCGCGAGCCTGTGGAAGCCATACCAGGCGATGAGATCGCTGTGGCAGATGAGCCGCCACGTGCACAAGCCCGGCGTCCAGGACACCAGCTGGGTGCTGCCCACCTGGTGGGCGCTGTGGCTGGTCTCGATCTTCATCGGCTGGGTGCTGTTCAGGCTGCAGGGCGGCGCCCCGAATACCGTCGAACGGCTCACCGCCATCACGCGCCTGGCCATCGCCAACGACGTGGTCGACGTGTTCCTGAATCTCGTGGCCGCGCTGCTCGTCAGCCGCATCTGGCTGGCGCAGCGCCTGCAACACGGGAATCCCGGCGAGTTCGCGCCGCCGCCCGGCTTCGCGGACGAGGCGAGCCCGGCCACCTGAGGCGCGCGCGCCCGCTCACCGCCGCAACATCTTCAGCATCTCCTGCAGCGTGCGCGAGATGCGCTGCAGTTCGCCGATGTGGGTGGCCGAGAGGCGCTCGAGCAGCCGCGACGCCTTCGGTGTCAGCACCAGTGTGACCCGCCGCCGGTCCGCGGTATCGGCGCGCCGCCGCACCAGCCCGAGCGCGACCAGCCGGTCTGTGAGCCCCACCACGCTGTGATGGCGGCTCATCAGCCAGCGCGCCACCTCCGAGATGGTCGCCCTGCCGTCCGGCGCCAGCGCGCGGATCACCAGCAGCGCCTGGTGCTGCGGCGGCGTCAGCCCGCGGGCACGCGCCGCGGCGGCGCTGAAGCCGAGGAACTGGCGCAGCGTGAAGCGGAACCTGGCGAGCCGCAGGTAGTCGGCGTCGGTCATGCGCGTCTTCACGGCGCCGAATATATCGTGATGCGATATATTCCGCGCCCGTGAACAAGGACGCATTCCAGACCCCGCTGGGGGATTTCCGTGTCGGGCCGCGCGTGCTCGTGGTGATCGCGATGTCGGTCGTGGTCGGCCTGTTCGGCGTGTCGGCCGCCTGGCTGCTGAACAAGCTGATCGTGCTGGTCAGCAATGCCGCCTATTTCGGGCGGTGGAGCACCGAGGCGCTGTCGGTCGCGGATACGCCGCTCGGCCCCGTGCGCATCGCGATCCCGGTGATCGGCGGCCTGGTCATCGGCCTCATGGCGCGCTACGGATCCGAGAAGATCCGCGGCCACGGCATCCCCGAGGCGATCGAGGCCATCCTGATCGGCCACAGCCGCATCCAGCCGCGCGTCGCGTTGCTCAAGCCGCTGTCCTCGGCGATCTCCATCGGCAGCGGCGGGCCGTTCGGCGCCGAAGGACCCATCATCATGACGGGCGGCGCGCTCGGCTCGTTGTTCGCGCAGCTCTTTCACCTGACATCCGACGAGCGCAAGACACTGCTGGTGGCCGGCGCGGCGGCCGGCATGACCGGCATCTTCGGCACGCCGGTGGCGGCCGTGCTGCTCGCCGTGGAGCTGCTGTTGTTCGAATGGCGGCCGCGCAGTTTCCTGCCGGTGGCGATGGCGGCGTTGACGGCGGCGAGCATCCGTCCGCTGCTGTTCGCCGCGCCGCCGCTGTTTCCGTTCGATGGCGCGGCGCTGGTGTCGCTGCCCGCCGCGGGTTCGTGGCTCGCGATCGGACTGCTCGCCGGCGCGGGCTCGGCGGCGCTCACCGCGCTGGTGTACGGCTGCGAGGATTTCTTCCAGAAGCTGCCGGTGCACTGGATGTGGTGGCCGGCGCTCGGCGGAATCATCGTCGGGCTCGGCGGCATGCTGGAGCCTGCCGCGCTCGGCGTGGGTTACGACAACCTGCAGGCGATGCTCGACAACCAGCTGACGCTGCAGGCACTGTTGCTGCTGCTGCTGGTCAAGGCGGTGATCTGGTCGATCGCGCTCGGCTCGGGCACGTCGGGCGGCGTGCTGGCGCCGTTGCTCATCATCGGCGGCGCGCTCGGCGCGCTGTTCGGACACTTCCTGGCGCCCGAGCACCAGGCGCTGTTCTCGCTGCTCGGCATGGCCGCGATGATGGGCGGCACGATGCGCGCGCCGCTCACCGCGGCGGTGTTCGGCGTGGAGCTCACCGGCAACATCCACGTGCTGCTGCCATTGATCGGCGCCTGCGCCGCGGCCCATGGCTTCACCGTGTTGCTGCTGAAGCGCTCGATCCTCACGGAACGCATCGCGCGCCGCGGCCTGCACCTGTCGCGCGAGTACAGCGTCGACCCGTTCGAAAAGGTGCGCGTGCGCGACGTCATGGTGCAGAAGGTCGACACGCTGCCGTCGTCGATGACGGTGAGCGCGGCGGTCGAGTTCTTCACCACGGACGAGCCGCGCCACAAGAGCTATCCACTGGTCGATGCGCACGGCAAGTTCGCCGGCATGATCTCGCGCGCCAACGTGCTGCGCTGGACCATGGACGGCGAGGACGCGCTCGCGAAGCTCTCCGCGGTCACGCGCATGGACGAACTGCTGGTCGCGCAGCCCGACGAGCCGGTCGGGCACCTCGCCGACCGCATGGGCCAGTTCGACGTGGGCCGCGTGCCCGTGGTCGCCGCGGACCAGCGGCTGGTCGGCATCGTGGCGCGCAAGGACCTGCTGAAGATCAGGGCTCACCTGCGCGCGCACGAGCACGAGCGCGCCGCGCCGCTGCGGGCCTGGAAGTGAAGCTCACTCACCCATCGCGCGTTTGAACATGCCGGGCTTGTAGCCACCGGCCGCGACACGGAATGCGATGTTCATGCGATTCCAGCTGTTGATGGCGGTGACCGCGAGCGTCAGCACGACGAGCTCGGCGTCCGAGAACTGCGCCCGCACCTTGGCGTACACGTCGTCGGGCACGTGCCCCTCGCCGAGGCGCGTGACGGTCTCGGTCCAGGCCAGCGCCGCCTGCTCGCGCTCGCTGTACAGGTGCGTGGCTTCGTGCCAGGCATCCAGCAGATACAGCCGCTGCTCGCTCTCGCCGGCCGCGCGCGCATCCTTGGAATGCATGTCGAGGCAGTAGGCGCAACCATTGATCTGCGAGGCGCGCATCTTGACCAGCTCGAGCAGCGGGTGCTCGAGGCCGGACTTGTTGATGAACGCCTGCACGTTCAGCAGGGCCTGGGCCGCACCGGGAAGTGCGCTGTACCAATCCAGTCGGGTATTCATGGTGACTCCTTTGCGTGGGTTCACCATGAAGACGATGCGGCGCTGCCGGTTGTGACAGCTACTTCAGGCCGTGCAGCTTGTCCGGGTTCAGGATGCTGTACACGTCGAGGATGCGCTGCCCGTCGGTGCGGATGGTGATCAGCGAGATCAGCTGGTCGCCCCAGTACACGGCGATGCCCGCCTCCTCGTTGACGCTCATCGTGCGGATGGTGAGCTCCGCGGCGTGGCGATGGAACACGCCGATGCCGAAGCGCGCCACGCGCGCCGCGCCGCGGATCACTTTCTTGGCCGCCTTCGCCTTGCCGCCGCCGTCCGAGGTCCAGCTCGCCTCCTCGGCCAGCAGTTTCAGCATGGCGTCCCGGTCCTGCGAACGGATCGCCTGCGCGAGCCCTTCGAGCAGGCGCTGGCGTGCCTGCGCGCTCACCTGCACGCGCGGCCGCGCCGCGCGCACGCGCCGGCGCGCGCGGCTCACGATCTGGCGGCTCGCCGTCTCGCTCTTGCCGATGATGCGCGCGATGTCGTCGTAGCCGGAGTCGAAGATCTCGTGCAGCAGGAACGCGGCGCGTTCCTCAGGTGCGAGCCGCTCGAGCAGCGCCAGGAAGGCCACGGACAGGTCCGAGGCCAGCTCGGCGGCGCGATCCGCGGGTGGCGCGCTCTCCAGCGTCAGCGGCTCGGGCAGCCACGGGCCCACGTAGGCTTCGCGCGAGGCGCGCAGCTGGCGCAGCCGGTCGATGCACAGCCGCGTGGTCGCGGCGATCAGCCAGGCCTGCGGCGAGCGGATGTCCTCCGTGGCGGCGCGATGCCAGCGCAGCCACGCCTCTTGCACGATGTCCTCCGCCTCGGCGCGCGAGCCGAGCATGCGATAGGCGATGCCCTGCAGCCGCTGGCGCTGCTGCTCGAATGCCGCGGTGCGGCTGGCGGCCGGTGTGTCTGCCTGCTCCATGGCGATGAGACGGATGAGCCGGTGGGTTTGTGACAGGCCGCGCGCGGCCTCACTGGAAATCGAACAGCGGCGGGAACACGGCGACGACCAGCGCCGCCCACAGCGAATATACCGGCAGCCAGGCCACCTGCCAGCGCTCCAGCGCGGCGAACGCCGCGCGCCGCCGCAAAAACTGCGCGTACAGCCACGCCGAGCCCGCAAGGTTCGCCATCAGGATCAGGTTCTCACCCAGCGCCGCCACCCGGTTCGGCGTCAGCCCGAATTCGGAGATCCGCGCCGTGATCGCGCACAGCGCCAGCACGTCCGCCAGCAGCGCGCTGACGACGAGCGTCAACTGCAGCCGGTCGAAGATGTCCGGCGGTGCCAGCGCATCCCGTGCGGAGGCCGCATACAACACCAGGCCGACCACCAGTGCGAGCAGCAGGTCGAACCGGATCAGCACCTCGCGCGACACGTCGATGGGCCGGCCGGTGAGCGCCATGGTCACCAGGAACGCCAGCAGCACCAGCGTGAACAGCGGCGTGAACAGCCGCGTGAGCACCGGCGCCATGTTCTCGATCACCGACTGCTTGGCTTCGACCAGCCACGAGCCGACGATGACCGCGGCCATGGCGCCACACGGCACCAGCCAGTTGCCAGCGAACCCGCCGGCGTCGGCGCCGATGGCCATGAACATCATGATCGTGAACGCGGTGAGCACACCGCCGCCGAGCGCGATCAGCACGTAGTAGATGAACAGCTCGCCGGAGAAGCGCACGAAGTTCATGCGCGCGGCGCCCGCGAACCAGTGCCCGCCCGTGTACGCGACGCCGACCAGCAGCCAGGCCGCGATCGGCAGGTGCAGCGCCGTCAGCACTTGTGTCTGGCTTTCGGGCACGAACGGGAAGACGTTGGCGAACAGGGCGGCGGCCAGGAATCCCAGTGCGAGCCACACGCAGGCGACCACACCCACCTTGCGCTTCCAGGCGAAATAGCCGGTGAGCGCCGGCAGTGCGAACAGCGCGAGGTTGCGGGCGTAGAAATCCTGCTGCCGGTCGATCTCGTATCCGAACAGCTGCGGTAGTTTGATGAGCGCCGCGGCGGCGGCCGCGAGCAGCACGACCACCCACAGCTCGGCGCGCGCCGCACCGGGCGGCGCGCCTGCGCGCGGCACGACCAGCTGCTTCCAGAGCCGTTCCGAGTGCTCGCGCGCGAACTCGAGCGACAGCGCATCGAGACTGCCGAGCCGCTTCACGGCGATCAGGAACGCTTCGTCGCCCGCCAAGCCCGCGTGACGCAGCTCGCCGACCTGGTCGCGCAGGTGATCCTCGAGCTCGGCGACGTCACCGGCATCGATGGCGCGATGGCGGCGCAGGTACTCGCGCCAGTGGCCGATCTGCTCTTCCAGCCGCGCGGCCTCCGGAGACATCGCTCAGGTCCTGGCCCACAACTCGCGCAGCGTGTCGTCGACCACCTGCCATTGTTGCTGGTGCGTCGCGAGCTGCTGCCGGCCGGACCTGGTGATGCGGTAGTACTTGCGCTTGCGGCCGGTCTCGGACTCGCCCCAGCGGGTCGACACGTGTCCCTGGCGCTCCAGCCGGTGCAGCACCGGATACAGCATGCCGTCGGTCCACTGCAGGTGGCCGCCCGACAACTCGGCCACGCGCTTGATGATGGCGTA
>DASTHJ010000276.1:0-9887 GCA_035718265.1 Steroidobacteraceae bacterium
GGCCGCGGGCGACGCCGGCGGCTCCGCCGCCGTGGCGGGCGCCGGCACGGGCGATGCCGCGGCGGCGGCCGGATTGCCGAGCGCGTGGATGCGCGCAATCAGGCCATTGGCGGTGGGCACGCCCTTGCCCGCGCTCACCGACTCGCGCATGCGCGCCAGCTCGTCGAGCGCGGTCTGCGCCAGCTGGAATGCACGATCGTCCGGCGCGAGCACGCCGCTGTCGATCTGCATGAACAGGGTTTCGAGCTCGTGCGCCAGGTCGCCCATCGGGATGAGTCCCGCCATGCGCGCGCCGCCCTTGAGCGTGTGCAGCGGGCGCTTCAGCGCCGTGAGCCCGTCGACGCTGGTGCGATTCTCGTTCCATTGCGCGAGCGCACCCTGCGCCGCATCGATGAGCTCGACGGCTTCGTCCGTGAAGATGCTGGCGATGTCCTGGTCGAAGTCGGTGACGACGTCCTCGGCGATGTCGGCCGGCGCGTCAGCCGCGACCGGCCCGCTTACGGACGCAGCTTTGGGCGGAAAGGAAGCGGGAGTGGCCGCGACCGCCGGCGCGGCTGGAACGGACGCACTGTCTGCCGGCGCGGGAGCCGGCAACGCGGCGAGCTCCGCGGCGCGGGCCGCCTCCACGATGCGCTGGTCGAGACTTTCCGTGGCCTGTTCGATGCGCGCGAGCAGCGCGCCGTGCGACTGGAAGAATCCGGTCGACTCGTCGAGATTGGCGGCCACCGACTTCATGGCGGCCATGCACTCGGCCAACAGGTCGAGGTCGGCGTTCTCGAGGCCGACCCCGCTGTCGAAAGCCTTGCGCACCCAGTGCTCGAGCGGCGCGGTCAGGCGGATGCCATGTCGCGCCTCGGCCATGCGCGAGCTGCCGGCCAGCGTGTGGCAGGCACGATAGGCCTCCTCGCTGACCACGTGCGGCGGTCCGTGCTGGCGCGCGCTTTCGATGAAGCGCTGCACCGCATTGATGTTGACCTCGGTTTCGCGACTGTAGATGTCGCGCAATTGCAGGTCCGCGCTGGTTTCTTCCTCCGGCGCGGACAGCACGATTTCCTCGCCGCCCGACTGCGGCTCCTCGAGCAGCCAGTCGTCCTCGGCCGCGGCGGGCTCGGCGACCGCGGGCGCGGCGGCTGGCGGCGGCTCGGGCGCGGCTCGCAACGTCGGCACGCGGCCGGTGGCCTCGAGCGATTCCACGCGACTCGTTTCCTGCGTGCGCTCCAGGCTTTCCAGCGCGCTGCTCTGCCCGCCCGAGATCTTGTTGGCGGCGAGCGCATGCGCACGATCGACGATGTCCTGCGTGCGCGGCGGCGGCGGCTTGCCCGCCTCGAGCGCGTTGACCAGCTCGCCCGCCACGACCACGGCATCGCGCACCGTCGCGAGGATGCCGGGCGAACGCTGCAGCGTGTTCTCGATGATCTTGTTGAGCAGGTTTTCGATGGCCCAGGCGAATTCGCTGATGTCGGTGGCGCCCACCATGCGTCCCGAGCCCTTCAGCGTGTGGAACGCGCGGCGCACGCCGGCCAGCGCGTCGGTCTCGAGCGGGTTCTGCTCCCAGACCGGGAACAGCTTGCCGATGCGGGCGACCTCCTCGCGGGCTTCCTCTATATAAAGAGAGAGCAGTTCGGGATCGATTTCGACGGGTTGACGGCTCGGCGGTTGCGCGGCCTGATGCAGCGTCGGCGCAGCCTGGACCGAAGGCGGCGCCACGCCGGCCTGCAGTGCATGCGCGCGCGCGGTGGCGCCGGCGTCCGCCAGCAGCACCGTGGCCGCGTAGGCCTCGGGCCCGAGCGGCGGCACCGTGGGCACCACGCGCTTCGGCATCTGCGCCAGCGCCTCCAGGCAGGTCTGCGCATTGTCGAGCATGTACCACGGATCCGCGCGGCCGGCCTGCAGCGTCTCCATGTAGTACTCGAGGCTGACCACCGCGTCCGCCAGCCGGTCGAGATAGTTAGGTGGAACGGCGGTGCCGCCGGGCTGCAGCAGCTCCTGCAGGTTCTTCGCGATGCCGTCGACGATCTCCACGGCGCGCGTCTTGCCCAGCATCAGCAGGCCCGCCTTGATGCCGGCGACCAGGCCCGGCCAGGAATCGAGCGCGCCGGTGTCCAGCGTTCCGGCGACGTTCGAGGCGATGGCCTCCTTGACGCGCACCAGGTTGACGCTGCACTCGCGCAGCACGGCCGCCTGCACCTGCTGGAAATCGACGTCGGTCGATTCGGGCGAGGCCTCGGCAGCCTGTGCCTTGGGAACGATCAGGCCGACGAGCTCGCGATCGAGGCGATCCTCGACGTTGATGAGCGTGGCCGCGATGTGCACCAGCGCGGCGTGATCCGCCGGGGTCTTGCCGGCCGCCATGGCTTCCAGCCGGCTGGTCTCCTCGAGCACCAGCTGGCGCAGCTCGCCGAGACCCAGCACGCCGAGCGTGTCGCCGATCTTGCGCAGCATGCCCACCTGCGTCTCGAGCTCGGCCGGCTGGCCGCCGCGACGCACGTAGATGTCCAGCACGTCCTTGACCTTGCCGAGGTCTTCGCGGATGGCCGCCGACACGGTGCGCATCAGCTTCACCGACGGCGCGGAGAGGTTCTCGCGCTCCTGCTCGACCGAGTCGTCGACCAGCAGCAGTTCGTTCAGGCGGAACGAGGCACGCACCGCCGTGATCTTCGGACCCTCGCTCGTGGCGCGCGCGGCGTAGTACAGCAGGTTGTTCAGCAGCTCGACCGGCGGGTTCTGCGCGTAGCGCGCCTCGCCCTGCGTGTAGAGCTGCAGGATCTCGCGGTCGGCGAGACCCATGAGGCGCTTGATGGAAACGCCGGTTTCGAGTCCGCCGTCCCGCAAGGCCTCGAGGATGGAACCGACCACCCACCACAACTGGAACACGGGCTGCCGGGTGGCGACCTGTTCGAGCTGGTGCGCGACGGTCTCGAGGATTTCCAGGTTCTGCTCCGGGCGTTCGCCGCGGATCCAGCCGACCAGGCCGAGCTGGAAGCGCGTGCGCAGCCGTCGCGCCCACTGCGCGACCGTCAGCGACGGCTCGCCGGCGGCCGGCGCCACCGGCGCGGCCTGCTGGTCGGACTTCAGGTTGAGCAGCAGCAGCGTGCCCTCGGAGAGCAGCGAGCTGCCGCGCACCGCGCGCAGGTCGTTGAGCAGCGGCAGCAGCACCAGCGCCAGGTCGCGGCCGCCCGCCAGCACGCGTTCCACGTAGCTCGGCAGCTGCACCATGGCGCGCATCAGCGCATCCAGGGTCTCGGCCTGGTTCTTCTGCGAGGCCGGCGTCAGCAGGTATTTCGTGACCTGCTCCATCTCCTCGGCGAGCAGCGCCGCGCCGAAGATCTCCAGCAGCCGCAGGACCCCCTGCACCTGGTGCAGGTCGGTCACGCAGCGCTGCAGCAGCACGACGTTTTCCGGCTGCTCGACGAAGGTTTCGAGCGCGGTGCGCGCCTCGCCCAGCGTGTTGTTGAGCTCGCGGCCGACGAGATCCAGCGTCTGTGATGCGACTTCGGGCATTAGTTAGGAAGCGAGTGAAATGGTCCGGTTGCGCGTGGTGCCGCCGGTGGACGGCTGCACGGGACTGAGGCCCGTGGTGGCAGCCGCCGCGGCCGCGATGGCCGCACCCGCCGCGGCCACCTGGCGCGGAACCGGGGCGCCGGGCAGGCGGAAGCCGGACGCCGACTGGCGCATGGCCGCCGACAGCTGCGCGAGCTTGGCGATGCTCTGCGAGGTCGCCGTGGTCGACTCGGCGGTCTGCGTCGAGATTTCCTTCAGCACCTGCATGTTGCGTGCGATCTTCTGCGCCTCGGTCACCTGCTGGCGCGAGCTCGCGAAGATGTTCTGCACCAGGCTCGCGATCTGGTTCGAGACCTGCTCGATTTCCTCGAGCGCCGCGCCGGCGTTCTCGGCCAGCAGCGCGCCGCCCACCACGTCGGTGGTCGAGCGTTCCATCGATACCACGGCCTCGTTGGTGTCCGCCTGGATGGCGCGCACCAGCGTTTCGATCTGGCGCGTCGCGGCCGCGGCGCGCTCGGCCAGGCGCTGCACCTCGTCGGCGACCACCGCGAAGCCGCGGCCGGCATCGCCGGCCATGGACGCCTGGATGGACGCGTTCAGCGCGAGGATGTTGGTCTGCTCGGCGATGTCGTTGATCAGCTCGACGATGTTGCCGATCTCCTGCGAGCTCTCGCCCAGGCGCTTGATGCGCTTGCTGGTCTCCTGGATGGTCTCGCGGATGGTGTTCATGCCGTCGATCGTGCGGCGCACCGCGTCGCCGCCCTTGTGGGCGACGTCGACCGAGTGACGCGCCACGTCCGAGGCGCGCTCGGCGTTGCCGGAGATCGCCTCGGTGGAGCTCGCCATGCTCGCCGCGGATTCCGTGGCACCCGAGATCTGCTTGGACTGCGCGCTCGACGCCTTCGCCAGGTGCTGCGACAGCGCCTGCGTCTGGCGCGTGGCGCCGTCGAGCTGGATGGCCGACTGGTTGATCGTGCTCACCAGGTCGCGCAGCACGCCGATGGCGTAGTTGATCGAATCGGCGATCGTGCCGGTGATGTCCTCGGTCACCGTGGCCTGCACGGTCAGATCGCCGTCGGCGAGCGGCGCGAGTTCGTCGAGCAGCCGCAGGATGGCCTGCTGGTTGCGCTCGGTCTCCTTGCGTTGCGCGAGCGACAGCGCCTCGCGATGGCCGAAATCGGTTTCGATGACCTTGACGCGCTGGAACATCAGGAACAGCGGCACCGCCGTGGCCAGCGCCAGCACGCCGGCGACGGCGTACAGCAGGTCGAGGCCCAGCAGCCAGCCCGCGACCCAGGCGGCCACGTCCAGCACCAGGAACACCAGCGTGGCCGTAATCAGGCCGCCCAGCGATTTCAGGGAACGTGACCCGCCGGCGTCGGTGCTCATGCGGCCGCCTCCTGGAACGACGGGCTTTCCACGAGCTGGCGCAGGCTCAGGACCGGCCATTGTTCGGGGCCGCGGCGGAACGCGCCGGCGAGGTAACGCTCGCAACGCACCACGGTGGGTGGCGCGTCGCCGGAGAATTCGGATTCGGAGAACCGCCGGAAGCCCAGCACTTCATCGACCAGCAGGCCGGCCGGCACTTCCCGGTGATTGACCACGATGACGCGCACGTTGCGCGAGTTCGGCGTGAGTCCCGAGCCCAGGTACTGGCGCAGATCGAGGATGGGCAGCAGCTGGCCGCGCACGTTGGCGATGCCCTTCACCCAGCTCTTGGCGCCCGGCACGCGCGTCAACCCCGCGGGCACGGCGAGCACTTCGCGAGTCTCCTCGCGCGCCGCGAGGTACAGCTCGCCGGCCATGCGAAACGCCACGCCCACCCACTCGCGCGCACCCGGGTTCTCCGAGGCGGCCGCGGCGGTGACCGCACGGCCGCGACGCTCGAGCTCGGCCAGCAGCTCGAACGGACGATCGCGCAGGGACTTGAGTGACGCAGCTTCGTTCATGAAGAAGGGACCCGCCCTCAGGCGGCGAGCGTTGCCTGCGCCTTGGCGACCAGCTGGTCGGGCGACACCGGCTTCACCATGTAATCGACGGCACCCTGGCGCAGGCCCCAGATCTTGTCCGTCTCCTGCCCCTTCGATGTCACCATGATGATGGGAATGGTCTTGGTCTTCGGGTCGTTCGACAGCGTGCGCGTGGCCTGGTAGCCGTTCACGCCCGGCATCACGACGTCCATGAAAATCAGGTCCGGCGTCATCTCGCGCGCCATGCGCACGCCCTCGGCGCCGTCGTTGGCCGTCGCGGTCTGGTAGCCGGATTTTTCCAGTGCCTTCTTCATGACGTGCACTTCGGTCGGGGAGTCATCCACGATCAAAATGAGAGCCATAGTTACCTCGCGCCGACGTGTGTCTCGATGGCGGACAGCAGTTCGTCTTTCGTGAACGGCTTCGTGAGGTAGTACTCCGACCCCACGATGCGCCCGCGAGCGCGATCGAACAGACCATCCTTCGAGGACAGCATGATCACCGGAATCGATTTGAAAACCTTGTTGTGCTTGATCAGCGAACAGGTCTGATAGCCATCGAGGCGCGGCATCATGATGTCGACGAACACGATGTCGGGCGTGTAGTCGGCCACCTTGGCGAGCGCGTCGAAGCCGTCGACGGCCGTGTACACCTCGCATCCTTCCTTGGCCAACAGCGTCTCCGCGGTCTTGCGGATGGTCTTGCTGTCGTCGATGACGAGAACCTTCAAACCCTTGAGGTGGGAGCTGGTGTCGTTCACACGCAAACCTCTCCTGGACAAACGAATAGCGTCATTCCGGCCGCTATTAAAATGCGGCGCAGAACGGCAAGCTGTGAGGCGTTTTAACATATAGGAATACCCCCGGCTATGCCGGTCACGTCACGTTTTTGAGGACGGAGTTGGTGATGCCAAAAGCCCTGAGTCTTGCCGTCGTGATGGATCCGATCGCGAAGATCAAATTTGCGAAGGACTCCACACTTGCCATGTTGCTTGCGGCGTCCGCCCGTGGCTGGAAGCTCACCTACTTCGAGCAGTCGGACCTGTTCCTGCGTGACGGCAAGGCGCTGGGCCACGGACGTCCTCTCGAGGTCTACGACGATTCCCGGAAGTGGTTCGCGCTGGGCGAGCCGCGCGTCTGCGAGCTGGGCGGATTCGACTGCGTGTTCATGCGCAAGGATCCGCCGTTCGACGCGGAGTACATCTACACCACGTACATCCTGGAGCGCGCCGAGCTGCAGGGCGCGTTCGTCGCCAACAAGCCCCAGGGCCTGCGCGACATGAACGAGAAGGTGTTCACCGCCTGGTTCCCGCAGTGCTGCGCGCCGACGCTGATCACCCGCGCGGCGACCGACATCAAGGCGTTCGCCGCGGAGCACGGCAGGATCGTCGTCAAGCCACTGGACGGCATGGGCGGCAGGTCCATCTTCGTGACCGACGCCAATGACAAGAACCTGCCGGTGATCATCGAAACGCTGACCGATTTCGGGCAGCGCTTCGCGATCGCACAGCGCTACCTGCCGGAGATCGCCGCCACCGGGGATTCCCGCATCCTGCTCATCGACGGCGAGCCGGTTCCCCACGCACTCGCCCGCATTCCGTTGCCCACCGACAACCGGGGCAACCTGGCCGCGGGCGCCAAGGGCGTCGGGCGCGAACTGAACGAGCGCGATCGCTGGCTCGCCGCGCAGATCGGCCCGGCGCTCGCCGGGCGCGGCATGGTGTTCGTCGGCATCGACGTGATCGGCGGCTTCGTGACCGAGATCAACGTCACGAGTCCGACAGGAATACGTGAACTCGACCAGCAATTTGGGCTCAATATCGGAGCCATGGTGATCGAAGCATTCGAGCGGCGCATCGGCGCCAGGAACAAGCCCGGATGAGCGCGCGCGCCCTGCAGCTGCGCGAAGGATTCGCGCCGTCGCGTGACCGGCTCACGACCACCGTTTTCATGGCCGCACTGGTGCATGGCGTCATCATCGTCGGGGTCACCTTCGGCGGCGTGAAGCACGAAGGCCAGGGCGCGCCCGGCCTGGAAGTGCTGATCGTCTCGGAGGACGTGCCCGAGGCCCGCAAGAACGACACGGCGACCTACCTGGCGCAGCGCACGCAGCTCGGTTCGGGCAACACCACCACGGCCGAGGCGCGCAGCCCGCGCGCCGCCGCGGAGAACGCCGCCAACAACGGTCGCGCGGACGGCACTGCACTGATCGACGACGCCGGCGCCCTGCTGGCCACGGCCGACGGCCGCGTGCTAACTACCAACGCCCCGATGCCCGAGATCAGGTACTTCGCGCCGCCCGCCAGCCTGGTCGACCGGCCCGAGGTGCCCGTGCTGGCCGAGGGCAACAGCGAGCGCGACAAGCTCGGCGTCGACGACGCCGACCAGCAGCAGGTCCGCGGACCGCAGCGCGACGAATTGTGGGTGACGCCCGACACGCGCGAAGCGCTGGTCGCGCCCTACCTGGTGGCCTGGCGCACGCGCATCGAGCGCCTCGGCACGCTGAACTTCCCGCAGGCCGCCTGGCGCGCACCCGGCACGCGCAATCCGGATGTCGAGGTGGTCATCCTGGCCGACGGCACGCTGCAATCCGCCACCGTCGTGAATTCCAGCGGCTCTCCCAAGCTGGACCAGGCGGCAGTCGACATATTGAAGCTCGCCAGCCCGTTCGATCCTTTCCCGAAGGAACTCGCGGAGCGATACCGGCTGTTGCGTTTCACCTACGGGTGGGAGTTCGCGGGTGGAAACGTAAGGCGCGGCACGGTGACCGCGCCGGCGGATTCACAGTAGACTGCCGCGCATATGGCCGGCACCACGAGTCTGTCGAACCACCTGCTGATCGCGATGCCGCAGCTCACCGATCCGAATTTCTCGCAGACCGTCTCGTTGATCTGCGAACACGGTGAGAAAGGCGCACTCGGCATCGTGCTGAACCGGCCGCTGTCGATGACGCTCAGCGAAGTCTTCGAGCAGATGAAGATCGAACCGACCGACCGGCGTGCGGCGGAGCTGCCGGTGCTGCGCGGCGGACCGGTACACCAGGATCGCGGTTTCGTGCTGCACCGGCCGGGCGGCGACTGGGACTCGACGCACCGCATTTCCGAATCCATCCAGGTCACGACCTCGCGCGACGTGCTCGCGGCCATGGCCACGGGCACCGGCCCGGAAAAGGCGTTCATCGCCCTCGGCTATGCGGGCTGGGAGGCGGGGCAGCTCGAGCGCGAGATGCTGGACAATTCGTGGCTTTCGGTACCGGCGGATGAAAGCGTGATCTTCGACCTGCCCTACGAGGAGCGCTGGCTGGCCTCGCTGCGGCTGCTCGGCGTCGAAGCCGGACAGCTCACCTCGTTCTCCGGTCATGCCTGACCGGGCGTCGACCGTCCTCGCACTCGACTTCGGACTCAAGAGAATTGGCATCGCCAGCGGCGACACGCTGACGCGTAGCGCGCGGCCGCGCGGCGCCATCGGCAACGGCGCCGGCGGTCCCGACTGGGCGGCGCTGCGCCGGGTGCTCGACGACGTTCAGCCGGCGCGAATCGTGGTCGGCGAGCCCTATAATGCCGACGGCAGCGCGAGCCAACTCACCGAATACGCACGCCGCTTCGCCGCCGAGCTTCAGCAACGCAGCACCCTGCCCGTCGACCTGGTGGATGAACGCTGGTCGTCGCAGGACGCGGGGGAGCGACTGCGCGCGGCGCGGGCGAGCGGCCTGAAGACGCGGCGCGTGACCGCCGCAGACGTGGATGCCGCCGCGGCGGCCGTGATCCTGGAACGCTGGTTCGAACGACAACCGAAACATGACTGAACAACTCCGCCCCAACGGTACGCTGCGTCACCTGCTGACCCTCGAGCACCTGACGCGCGCACAGCTCGAATCGCTGCTCACGCGTGCGCAGACCTTCGTGAAGCCGGTGGGCGAACCGCCCGTCAAGAAGCAGAGCCTCGCCGGCATCACGGTCGCGAACATGTTCACCGAGCCTTCGACGCGCACGCGCGTGTCCTTCGAGCTGGCCGCCAAGCGCCTCGGCGCGGACGTCGTCAATCTCGAGGTCCAGCTGTCCTCGCGCGTCAAGGGCGAGAGCATGCTGGATACGATCTACACGCTCGAGGCCTGCCACGTCGACGTGTTCGTGATCCGCGATGCCGAGGCCGGCGTGCCGGGGCTGGTGGCCGCGCACGTCAAGCCGCACGTCAGCGTGCTGTCGGCCGGCGAAGCGCACGTCTCGCATCCCACGCAGGGTCTGCTCGACGCGTTGACCATCCTGCAGCACAAGCGGAAATTCGACGGGCTCGAGGTGGCCATCGTCGGCGACGTCCGCCATTCGCGCGTGGCGCGTTCGGCGTGGCACGTGCTGCGCACGCTCGGCGTCGCGCAGATCCGCATCGTCGCGCCCAGGGCGTTGATGCCCGAAGCCGG
>DASTHJ010000277.1:0-6139 GCA_035718265.1 Steroidobacteraceae bacterium
CGAGTCCTACGAAGTCGGCCTGAAGATGGATCCCACCGACACGCTGCGCGTGAACCTCGCGCTGTTCAGCACCGACTACGACGACATCCAGATGACCTACCGCCTGGGCGTCGTGCCGCTGCTGTTCAATGCCGGCGTGGCGTCGATCGATGGTGGCGAGCTCGAGATGGAATTCCTGCCGGTGCCGGAGTTACGTCTCGACGCGAGCCTCGGCTACCTGGATGCGAAGTTCGACGAGATCACGCCGCCGCCGCCGTTCGGGCCGGTGACGCCGACCGCGACCGCGACGCTCGACAGCCGGTTGCCGTTCACGCCGAAGTGGCAGGGGCACCTGGGGCTCTCCTATGACTTCGCGGTGGGCTCAGGCTGGCAGCTCACGCCGCGCGCCGACGTGAGCTATACCTCGGCGCAGTACTTCGACGCGGGCAATTCGCCCGAGATCGCGCAGCTCAGCTCGGTGACGCTGTTGAACGCCTCGGTGGCGCTCGCCAGCGACGATTCGAAGTGGCGCTTCGTGCTGAGCGGCAACAACCTCACCGACAAGCTGTATCCGCTCGCCGGCACGTCCTCGCTGACGACCGCGTCGGGCTACTCGGAGATCATCTACGCCCGGCCGCGCACCGTGGCGCTGAGCGCCACCTTCAACTTTTGAGATCCTTCGCCAGGGTCTCGCGGATCCGGCGCGTGCGTTCCGGGGAGGGCGCGGCCAGCAGGCCGCGCCGCTCCGCGGGCAGGTGCGCGAGCGCCTGCTCCGGATCGGTGAACACCAGGTGCCGGAAGATGGCTTCCCACACGGCGCGTTGCGGCGGCGGCAGGTCGCGGATCGCCAGCAACGCGTGCAGCAGGGCGCCGTGCGGCGCGCCGCCGTCGGGCGCGTCGTTCCACCAGTAGTTCACCAGCACGTTGAACGGCGTCAGCGACTCGACGTGATGCCACCAGCCATACGGGATGAACAGCGCATCGCCTGGCCCGAGCTCGGCCTGCCGCGCGTGGCGTAGCGCCTCGGCATAGCGCGGGAAGCGCGCGTGGTCGGGCCGGGTGAACTGCACCAGGCTCACGGGTGCGCCCGAGGGCGTGAAATCCAGCGGCGCGACGTACAGGTTCTCGAGCTGCTCGGGCGGGAACAGCGTGAAGCGGCGGCGACCGCCCACCACCACCGCGACGTTGCAGGCCAGGTCGAAGTGCGTGTTCACCTTGACCGCGTTGCCGATCCAGACGCGCGGCTCGACGCGCTCGTCGAGCAGCGGCATGCGGTGCCGCGGCGCGAACTCCGGTAGATAGGCGCGCGCGGACATCGACTCGAGGAACAGCGCCGGCGGATCGGAGTCGTCGGCCAGGCGCAGCAGCCGGTCGATGGTGTCGCCGAGCGCGGCCGGGCGTCGCGTGAAGTTGAAGCCGGACAGGTCCTCCGTATAGAAGATGTGTCCGTGCGCCGCGGCCGGCGCCTCGATCACGTACGGCTGGCGGCCGCCGTCGAGCGACTTGAGCAGCTGCGCGAGCGCGTCGCGCGATTGCCGCGCGGCGCGCACCACCGGCCAGTCGGCCGCCACGTCCTCGAGCACCACGGGCTCTGCCGCCTCAACGATTTCCGCTTCGAAGGCCGCGCGATCGACATCCCGACGCACGCGAATCCGGGACAGGGCATTCATGCAGTGCGACATGCTACGCGAACCCGCCGCCGCCGCGCACGTCGCGCCGGCGCCACGAATACGGCTTGTCCCGAGCCGACTTTGGGACATCGCAGCGCAACTTTCACGCTAATGCGCCGTTCTGATCGAAGTTGCGTATGTGAAAGCGACTTTCGTATAGGCGACAGGTGGATTCTGACATCCCGTACGGCGCGGATTGGCGTGGCATTTCGAAGACACGTGGCAAAACTGGAATCGCGCGATACGCGTCCGCGGATGGTTGCGCTGCTGCGCTCGGCGTACTGTCCAGCAGGACATCGATGCAGGACGAGACACACGCGACGTCCGTCGCGTCGGGCCAACGGCGGTGGAGGACAAGCACCGCGCGCACCTGTGCGTCCCGTCACTTCGAAGCTCATCAAACAAGGGGTAACCAAATGCGAAAGAAGAAAGCGCAGCGCGCACTCGCCGGCACGTCGAGTTTGTTAGCGCTATCTATTGCCTTGCCGGCGGCGGCGCAGGACCAGGCGGCCGGGTCCAGGCCGGAGGACCTCGAGGAGATCGTGGTCACCGGACTGATCGGCTCCCTGCAACGCAATCTGGACATGAAGCGCGAAGCCGCGGGCGTGGTCGACGTGATCACGTCGGAGGACATCGGCAAATTCCCGGATTCGAACGTCGCCGCGTCGTTGCAGCGCGTGCCGGGCGTGTCGATCCAGCGTGCCGGCACCCGCGGCGAGCCCGAGGGCATCACCGTGCGTGGCTTCGGCGGCGACTTCAACGAGACCTTGTACGACGGGCGCCGCATTTCCACCGCGGCCGGCGGCCGCTCGGTGGACTTCAGTACCGTCGGTGCGGATTTCGTCGGTTCGCTGACCGTGATGAAGACGCCGGACGTGTCGCTGTCGAGCAGCTCGATCGGCGCCACGGTGAACATCGCGTTTCCGAAGCCGTTCGACAGCCCCGGCACGCGCTTCGTGGCGAGCGCCTCGGGCTCCGAACAGGAAGAGGCGGGTTCGATCCAGCCGTCGGGCGGCCTGCTCTTCAGCACGACGTTCGCCGAGGACACCATGGGCTTCCTCGCCGACGCCATCTACACGAAGCGCGATACGGACACCAACCGCGTATTCGTCTCGGGCTGGGAAGGCGGCATGTTCGCTCCCTGCCAGATGACCGCGGTCTGCAACGATGGCGACCTCGACGCCGAGGACAAGACCATCGTCGGCTGGTGGCAGCAGCAGTACGGCGCCGAGCAATCGCAGGTGTCCGACGAGCGCATCGACGGCCGCATCGCCTTCCAGTGGAAGCCGACGGACAACACGCTGTTGACCCTCGACGACAACTTCTCGCGCCAGCGCATCGAGACCGGCACCTACGGCTTCGGCGTGTGGTTCGGCATCAACGACCTGCGCAGCGTCGAGCTCGACGGCAACGGCACCGTGGTCGACTTCCGCCAGGCCGGCACGCCGATGGACCTGAACGGCGGCTTCGAGCTGCGCGAGCGCCGCACCAACCAGATCGGCGTCAACCTGAAGCATTCGTTCTCGGATGCGTTCAGCATGGATCTCGACGCCTCGTACGCCAAGAGCGAGCAGAACCCGAGCGGTGGCGGCTTCGACGGCGCCGACATCGGCTACGGCGGCACGATCGGCTTCAACATGGGCGTGCAGGTGCTGGGCGACAGCAGCGACACCCTGCCACAGATGACGACCTTCGGACCGGGCGGCGACACCTCGCGCTTCCTCGATCCGACGATCATCGGCTCGCACGTGCTGGTGAGGACGCTGCAGGAGAACAGCGACACCCTCAAGCAGGGACGCTTCAAGCTGACCTGGGAGCAGGAGAACGTGAAGGTCGACGCCGGCGCATCCTGGCTCGACGACAACTTCACGCTGCAGAACAGCAATACCTTCGCCAACAACTTCTGGCAGTCCTATGCCGGCTACGGCGCGCCCTCCGGCCGCGTGTCCGGCGTGCTCGTGCCGGAGTCCATCTACCGCGGCACCATCGGCACGTCGGGATTCATTCCCGGGTTCTCCGGCGCGGGTTCGTTGCCGCCGGGACTGCTGGTGTACAAGCCGCAGGATCTGTACGCCTTCCTGGGCGGGCTCGGCGATCCCTGGCAGACGCAGATCGACGGCTTCAACTATCCGGGTCCGAATCCCAATCCGACGAATGAGGTCCCGACGCTGGCCAACTCGGCGTCGCGCTGCGCGCCGGGCGGGGATCATCCGGCGCTCTGCGACTTCCACGGGACGCTGGACCTGATGCTCGATCCGGGCAGCGTCCAGGACATCACCGAGCGGACCTGGGCGGTGTTCCTCGCGGCGCGCTTCGACACCGAGCTCGGCGACCGGCCGTTCCACGTCACCGCGGGCGTGCGGCGCGAGAGGACCGATGTCTCCTCGAGCGGCGTCGGGCGCGTGCCGATCCGGCTGGAGATCAACGACCAGGATCCGACGCTGCTCACGACGATCTACTCGGACACGCAGCCCATCACCACCAAGAGTGACTATGCGTTCCTGCTGCCGAGCATCGACATGAAGCTGGAGCTGACGGATGCGTTCCATCTGCGGTTCGACGCTTCGCGCACGCTGACGCGGCCGCAGATCAACTTCCTGACCCCGGTGCTCAACGTGGCCAGCATTCCGCGCGTCGGCGCGCTGACGGCCACGGGCGGCAATCCGGCGCTGAAGCCGTACCTGTCGGACAACCTCGACCTCGCGGCCGAGTGGTACTACGGCAGGAATGCCTACCTGTCGGTGAACGCCTTCGTGAAGGACGTGACCAACTTCATCGTCCAGGGCACGCAACGCCAGACGATCAACGACGTCATCGATCCGACCACCGGGCAGCCGGCGGTCTACACGGTGTCGCAGCGCGTGAACGGCCCGGATGCGACCGTGAACGGCTGGGAAATCGCCTGGCAGCACGTGTTCGGCGACACCGGCTTCGGCTTCAACGCCAACGCCACGTTCGTCGACACGGACAAGCCCTACGATCGCAACGACATCTCGCAGAGCGGTTTTGCGGTCACGGGCCTGGCGGACTCGGCCAACCTGGTCGCGTTCTACGACAAGCACGGCTTCGAGGCGCGCGTCGCGGCCAACTGGCGTGACGAGTACCTGTTGCAGTTCGGTCAGAACCAGAACAACTCGGCGTTCGGCGCCGAGCCGACCTTCGTGAACTCGAGTCTGCAGATCGACCTGTCGACGAGCTACCAGATCACGGACCAGTTCAACGTGTACTTCGAGGCGCTCAACGTCACCGACGAGACGCTGAGCACGCACGGACGCTTCGACAACCAGATGCTGGATGTCTTCGCGTACGGGCGTCGCTACGCCCTGGGGGCGCGCTTCCGGCTGTAACCGGGTAAGGGGCGGAGGAGGGGATGTCGGCCTGCCCAGGTTGACATCCTCTTCCTCCTGTCCTTCCATCCACGTCAATGGTTCAACAAGTCAAACGCATCGTCATCGTCGGCGGCGGTACCGCCGGATGGCTCACGGCGGCCGTGATCGCCGCCAAGCACCGCCCGCGCATGGAGGCGGGGTTCAGCGTGACGCTGGTGGAGTCGCCGAACACCCCGATCATCGGCGTGGGCGAGGGCACCTGGCCGACGCTGCGCAGCACGCTGGCGCGCATCGGGGTTTCCGAGACGGAGTTCTTCCGCCGCTGCGACGTCGCCTTCAAGCAGGGGGCGCGCTTCACCGGCTGGACCACCGGGACGGCCGACGACTTCTACTATCACCCGTTGATGATTCCGCAGAGCTTCGGCCAGCTGAACCTGGTGCCGCACTGGCTGGCGCGCGGCGACGGGCGCAGCTTCTGCGACACGGTATGCCCGCAGGGGCGGCTGTGCGACGACGGCCTCGCGCCGAAGACCATCGCCACGGCCGAGTTCGAGGCGGTGGCCAACTATTCCTATCACCTGGACGCCGGCAAGTTCGCGCCGTTCCTGCAAGCGCACTGCTGCGAGAAGCTCGGCGTGCGCCACGTGCTCGCGGACGTGCAACGCGTCAACCTGACCGAGAGCGGCGACATCCGCAGCCTCGACACGCCGCAGGCCGGCGAGATCGAAGGCGACCTGTTCGTCGACTGCACGGGCTTCAAGGCGCTGCTGATCGGCGAGACGCTCGGCGTGCCGTTCAAGGACTGCGGCGACATCCTGTTCTGCGATCGTGCGCTCGCCATGCAGCTGCCGTATCCG
The DNA here is from genome assembly GCA_035718265.1 of Steroidobacteraceae bacterium. GTDB lineage: Bacteria > Pseudomonadota > Gammaproteobacteria > Steroidobacterales > Steroidobacteraceae > CADEED01. The sequence continues at coordinate 5,836 of DASTHJ010000277.1, forward strand.
AGCGACTCGACACCGATCGCCTGCCAGACGATTTCCGCGGCGCAGAGCTCGGGCTGGATCTGGGACATCGGCCTGCCCACGCGGCGTGGCATCGGACACGTGTACTCGAGCCGGCACATCTCCGACGAGGACGCCGAGCGCGAGCTGCGCGCCTACGTGGGTGCGGCGGGCGCGAACCTGCCGGTGCGCAAGATCCCGATCCGCTCCGGCCACCGCGAAACCTTCTGGCAGCGCAATTGCGTTGCGGTGGGTCTGGCCGCGGGCTTCCTCGAGCCGCTCGAGGCCTCGGCCATCGTGCTCGTGG
>DASTHJ010000278.1:0-4649 GCA_035718265.1 Steroidobacteraceae bacterium
CGCGGCGCGGCGCCGCGGGCCGGCGCGGCGCTCGGCGGCGGCGCGCAAGGCGGCGCGCACGCGCCACTCACGATCCCACGGCTGACACACGGAGGACGGCGACATGGCTACCTGCGAGGTTTGCGGCAACCAGTACGACAAGGCGTTCGAGGTCACGCTCGCCAATGGCGAGCGCCACACGTTCGACAGCTTCGAATGCGCCATCCATGCGCTGGCTCCGGAGTGCAGCCATTGCGGCTGTCGCATCGTGGGCCACGGCATGGAAGCGGCGGGCGAATTCTTCTGCTGTGCCCATTGCGCGGGCCACCGCGGACAGAAGCAGATGCAGGACCGGGCCGAAGGCCACCGGCTGGCGTGAGGCGCCTCAGGGCTTCACGAAGTCGAACTCGATTTCTTCTTCGGCGGAGGCCTGCTTGCGAACCCGCAGCGAATAGGTCCCCGCCGACAGGCGGTCGCTGTCGAGCATCACCTCGAGCGTGACCGGCGAGGCGGGATGCTCGCCGAACAGCGTGGCGACGTTGTCCAGCTCGTTGTCGCGCACACGATCGAGCACCACGCCGTACTGGAAGCCCGGGTCGAACAGCCCGACGATCTCCAGTCGTACCTTGCCGTCCGGAACCCGCGGCATGCCGTCGATGCCACGTACCAGCGCCAGGCGCATCGACGGGCCGGTGCGCTGCGACTCGCTGGTGACCGCCGCGAGGATCGGCCCCTTCGCGCCGTACGCCTGTTGCCACAGCACGATCGCCGCGCAGGCCAGCAAGACGCTCGCGGCCAGCGCCACGTACCACGCTGCCGAGCGGTCGGAACGCACGAATTCCGCGGTGGAGCCCCGCGCCACCAGCGCCAGGCCGGCCTTCAGCCGCTGCTCCAGTTCCACCTGGCGCGCGAGCTCTGGATCCTCGAGGCAGCGGATTTCGAAGGCTTCGGCTTGCGCCTCGCCCATCCGGCCGGCCACGTATTGTTCGATGAGCTGCTGGCTCATAGCCCCAGGCTGAGCAGGTCGCGCCTGGCGAACCCGCGCTCTTCGAGGATCTGGCGGAATCGCCGGCGCGCACGACTCAACGCCTGGTTGAAGGCAGCCTCGGTCAGATGCATCTCCCGGCAGATCAGGGCCTTGTCGTGTTCTTCCAGATAGAAGCGTTTGAGCATCAGTCGATCCCGCGCCTGCGGCATTTCCCGCAGCAAAGCCCGGACCGCGAGCGCGGCCTCGATGTCCTCCGCCTGGGCCTCCACCCCGCGTGAGGCGTCCGCCTTGCGCTCCGTGGCTTCGCTGTCTACATCGGTTCTCTGTCGTTCGGTCTTCCGCAGTGACGCGATGGCCAGGTTGCGCGCAGTTTGCGCAGCAAAAGCCGCGAGTTTCTGTGGGTCGTCGATGCCGACCCCGCGTAGGCGCTGGATGACAATCAGCAGGGTTTCCTGGACCAGGTCCTGGAGCAGACCCTGGTCGCCGCCGGTGCGGCGCCGCAAAAGAACGCGAAGACCGGGCTCAAATTGGCGAATGAGCTCACTTTCAGCGGAAACGTCGCCTTCACGAATGCGGCGCGACAGCTCGCCGCCCGGAATGAAGTCCATACCCCCTACGACCTGTAAATAGAGCCCCGGCGCGCGGCGATTCTGCCACGTCCGCACGGGTGTCACGTCAAGCGTGAAAGCGGAGAAATTCGTGGATGTGAACAGATACGGCTATTGAATCGGCAGCCGGACGTGGAAAGTCGTGCCCCTGCCCGGTTCGGTCTCGAAATCGAGCTGGCCGCCGTGAGCCTTGACGATCACGTTGCGGGCGATGGACAGGCCCTGCCCGGTGCCGCGCCCGACTTCCTTGGTCGTGAAGAACGGATCGAAGATGCGCGCCCTGATTTCCTCGGGGATGCCGCCGCCCGTGTCGCTGATCGAGATGCGCACGTGTCCGTCCTCGGCCGCGGTGCGCACCGTGATCTTGCCGCGTCCGCCGTGCCTGGCGACCTGGTCGGCGATGGCGTGCGCGGAATTCACCACGAGGTTCAGCACCACCTGGTTGATCTGTCCGCCGTGACAGGTGACCGCCGGGATCTGCCCGTAGAAGGTCTCGAGGTCTGCGACGTCCTTGTACTCGCTGCGCGCGATCACCAGCGTGCTGGCGATGGCGGCATTCAGGTCGACGGCGCTCATCTCCGCCTGGTCGGCGTGCGAGAAATGCTTCATCGAGCGCACGATCTCGGCGATGCGCGACAGGCCGTCGGCCACCCGTGACAACGCCGGCGGCAGCTCCTCGCGCAGGTATTCGACGTCCTCCCCGGCGTCGCTGACCTCGGGCGGCCGCTGCGGCATGGCGGCGTGCAACCGGTCGATGTAGGCGAGCAGCTCCTGCACGCCCTCGCGGAGGAAGGACACGCTGTCGTTGAGGTACTGGATCGGCGTGTTGATCTCGTGGGCGACGCCTGCGGCCAGGCGGCCGATGGACTCCAGCCGGTCGCTCGATGCCATGCGCTCTTCGGCGGCCTTGCGGTCGGTGATGTCGAAGCCGGTACCGACGAGCCCGGTGAGATTGCCGGCCGCATCGTGCAGCGGCACCTTCGACGTCAGGATCACGCGGTTGGTGCCGGAGAGCTTGTCGAAGGCCAGCTCCTCGATGTCGATGAGCGGCTTGCCGGAGGCGAGCAAGGCCTGCTCGTCCGTGTAGAACTTCTCGGCCATCTCTCGCGGGAAGAAGTCGAAGTCGGTCTTGCCGATGAGCTCCTCGGGCGAGACGCCCATGCGGTTGGCCACCAGCTTGTTGCAGGCGGTGAAGCGGCTCTGCGCGTCCTTGCAGTAGATGAACGCCGGGATCAGGTCGATCATCGTGCGCAGCACGTTGCGCTCGTGCGCGAGCGCGTCCGCCAGGTTGCGCCGCTCGGCGCTGTCGCTGGTGATCTGCTCGTCGGCGGGGATCTGCACGGACTTCGGCACGCTGTTCACGGTAAATCCGTAACGGCGAAACCCCTGAAAACTGAAGCCCGCAACCGTACGGATCGTGGCCAGCGGCGCAGCCCGCGCGTGGTAGCGCAATCAATTTTCAAACAGGCGAAAAAATCCGTGATTTCAGAGTTTGTCGAGTCGCAGCTCGTCGAAGACCGCGTCGAATCCGGCCCCTTCCGGGGCCGCGCACATGACGCCCACGCGCACCTCGACGAACGGCGGGAAATAGCCCTGCCGGACCGTCGTGAAACTGGTGCCGTCGCGGGAGCACTGCGCCTCGATCGAGTCCTTCTTCCGGGCCACGCGCCAGTACACCGGCTCGCTCTGCGAGAGGTCCTCGAGCGTCGACCAGTCGGAGAAATCGTGCGTGACCACCACGCTCGCCCAGCGCTTGCCGTCGACGAACTCCGAGCCGCATTTCATCCAGTGCTGCTCGTCGAGCCGCACCATGAGGCCGGCCTGGTCGTAGAGCGTGGCGTAGTTGCCGTTGACGCGTGCCTGGAACGTGAACTCGCCGTACACCGGGAGGCCGTAGAAATGCCCGTTGTCGGTGACGTAGCCGTAAAAGGTCTTGCGCCAGAAATCGGTGCGCGGCTTCGGCCGGGCGGAGATCGTGCCCGCCTCATAGCTCACGCTGGCGGGCGGATTCAGCCAGGTCATCTTGCTCACCAGCTCGCCGCCGGCCATCCACGGCCGCGGCGTGTTGGGCGACATCGCGGGCGGCGGATTCTGTGGTGCCTGCGCGCGTAGCTCGGCGGCGCCGGCCGCGAGCGTCGCGGCGAGCGAGTGCTGCATGAAGCTCCTGCGGGTGGCGGTCATGGGTGTCCTCGCGTCAGGGCAATTGCGGTAGATAGGTACGCAGCTCGCGGCGGCAGGCCTCCGGACTGGTGAACTGGATGGCGTGCAGTCCGGATTCGCGCGCCGCGACCACGTTGCGCGGCAGGTCGTCGATGAACACGCTCTCGGCGGGCACGATGCCGGTGGTGTCGACCAGGTGCTTGTAGATCGCCGGCTCGGGCTTGAGCAGCAGGATCCTGCCGGAGATCACCAGCTGCTTGAAGTGCGCGAAGAACGCGTGGCGCTGCACGAGGATGTTGAACGTGCTCTCCGGCATGTTCGACAGCAGGTACAGGTTCACGTCGAGCGCGGCCAGGTCCTCGAGCAGCCGGATCGTGTCGTCGATGGGGCGCAGCGATTCGGCCGTGGCGCGCAGCAGCGCGCGGACCTCCTCGCGCGTGCGGCCCGACAGGCGGGCGAAATGCGCAGGCGCCGACTCTTCCGTCAGCGTGCCGCGGTCGTACTCGTGCCAATCGGGATGTTCGAAGATGTGCTCGCGGATCCGCGCCTGGATCGCCGGGTCCGGATACAGCCGCGCGACCACCGCCGGCGGATTCCATTCGAGCAGCACGCCGCCGGCGTCGAATACCACGTTGCGGATGTTCATCGACGGCAGCGTAGCAGCACGGACGTTCATTTCGGCGACGCCAGCAATCGCACGCCAAAGCAGACGAGCGCGGCGCCGAAGATCCGCTCCAGCCAGCGCACCACGCGCGAGCCCTTCAGCGCGCGCGCGCCACGCACTGCCAGGTGCGCATAGGTCATCAGCACGAGGCCGTCGATGATCAGGGTGACCGCCAGCATGATGGCGAGCTGCAGCAGCAACGGATGGCCCGGGCGGATGAACTGCGGCAGCAGGGCCAGCACGAACAGCA
>DASTHJ010000279.1:0-13557 GCA_035718265.1 Steroidobacteraceae bacterium
GACCCGCCGGGCGAGCTGCCGCACGGTGCGGCCAGTCCCGCCGGCGTGCGCGCCGTGCTGGCGCTCAATGGCGCGGCCGTGCTGGTTCTGGGGATCGTGCCCAACGCCTTGATTCAGCTCTGCGTGCGCGTCATCGGCTGACCCCGCCATCCGGGAGTTTGCAAAGCGGCCGCGCATCGCTGAGAATGCGCGCCCCTCGATCGAGGGGACCGGTTGCGGGGTGGAGCAGTCTGGCAGCTCGTCGGGCTCATAACCCGAAGGTCGCAGGTTCAAATCCTGCCCCCGCTACCACTTTTCTCACGGTCTCTGTCTGGCGCACGTCCGTTTCCGCTGCCGCGGCGTGTCCACGCGCGTCATGCAGGTCGTACGACTCGCGCCAACCCTGGTGGGAGAAACCACCGCCTCGTGACACATACATCGGGTAGAGTCCCGACACCCGGCCAATTCCAACACCAAGAAGGCCTTCCGATGATCGCCCGGCAGTTCTTGTCGCTGAAATTCCTGCTGTTGTTCGGAATCGCGTGCGCGATCTGCATCATCTTCACGGTCGCCGCCAAGCGGTACAACGCCGCGACGAAAACCGAAAAATTCTCTGCCGGGTCCTTCCGTGAGCCCATCGGCCATCTGATGACGACCATCGGTGTGCTGCTACCGCTGATCATCGGCGCCGTCGCTTTCCTCATGGACCACGGTGCGGTCGCTTCCATGGCGACCTTGCTGAGCGCCGTCGCCATCCTGTTCGTGGCGTTCATCGTCGGCTCGTGGCTCACGTTTGCGCTCGTGAGCCGGTCGACGGACGACGACAAGATCGAGCTCAAGTTTCCGCAGGACTGGGGGTACCGTGCCGCCTCCGGCGTGGTCTACACGGGCCTCATCTGTGGCGTGCTGTTGGTCGCCGGATATTTCCTGTTCGAGTTCCGGCCGGCGGACAAGGGCGAAGAGCGATCCGCGGTGCGCATTCTCGTGGAACGCCCCGTGCCGCGCGTCGGGCAGGACCTGACGAGCGTCCGGGCGCAGCTCGGAGAGGCGCAGAGCACATCGAACGGGGGAACGCAGTGGGTATACCGCACGGATCGCTCGACATTGAGGATCGATTTCGACGGCGCGGGAAGAGTCCTGCGGGTCACCGAGGAGGGCGGTGATGGCCAGAATGAGCGTTGAACTGCTGCAGGAGATCACCGATGGCGCACGGCGCGCGGAATTCGCCCCCGAGGACGCCCTTTACATGGTCAACGCGCTCGCGCGCCGCCGGCGCCGTGTGACCGCGAACAGTGCGGATGAGGCGCAGCGCTTCGGAGGCGTCGTGCTGTGCTTCATTTTCGATCCGGTCAAGGGTCGCAATACGGCCTATACACAGGCCATGCGCCGGATCCGCGAGGACTTTCGGGGCATTTTCCTCGACCTGACCCTGCAGGATGCATTCGAGGAAAGCCTCTCGAGCGATTTCATCAACGCGGAGTCGGTGGCCCAGGCGGTGGAACTGGGCGCGCATGCCCTTTTCGCACCGCAGCTCACCACGCGCGGAAGTTTCTAGCCCACGTCATCCCCCGGCTGCGTGCGTTCATCGCTGCCCCGCCTGTCGGTCGCGGTCCTACCGCGTTGGCCCGTGACGCAGAGCCCCTTGAACGCGCGGAACCGACGGTCTAACTTCCGGTCCCTGTATCGCGCACTCGCGCTGTCGCCACGGAGAGGCTCGCCAATGACGCACAACAACCGTTTCCCGCTCAAGATCATGCCTGCCGCGATCGCGGTGGCCATTTTTTCCGCGAACGCACAATCGGCCGACGAGACCGGCATGTGGTACCTCAACCCGCAGGCCGGCTACACGTTCCTCGACAACTCGCGCGACGTGGACGACGACTTCCACTACGGCTTCGGATTCGGCTATCACTTCACGCCGCACTTCAGCCTGGAGTTCAACGGTCTGTTCGGCGACTTCGAGGGCGATGCCGGCCGGACGTTGCACCAGAATGCGTATTCGGCCGACGGACTGTTCGTGTTCGGCCGCGAGAATCGCGTCTCGCCATTCCTGAGCCTCGGCGCCGGCTACCTCGAGAACAACTTCGCCGGCAACGACGACTGGAACGGCCTGCTCGGTCAGGCGGGCGTCGGCCTGTTGATCGATGCCGGCGACAGCGACAGCTTCCTGTTCCAGTTCCGGCCGGAAGTGAAATACCGCCACGACTGGCCCAGCCGTCCGCACGCCAGCGACGACGGTGGCGACATCCTCGTGAACCTGGGCTTCGCCTTCAATTTCGGCCCGCATGGCGCGGCGCCCATCCCCGTGGCGCAGACGCCACCGCCGCCGCCTCCGCCGGCGCCACCGCCGCCGCCACCCAAGCCCGTGGATTCGGATGGCGATGGGGTGCCCGACACGGCGGACCAGTGCCCCGGCACGGCGCGCGGCGTGCAGGTCGATGACCGCGGATGTCCGCGCGAACCGGTGATCCTGCGCGGCGTGGACTTCGAGTCCAATGCGGCTACGCTGAAACCCGAATCACGGCCGGTGCTCGACGAGGTCGCGGCCGACCTGAAGAAACACCCGCAGCTGCGCGTCGAGCTGCAGGGCCACACCGACAGCCGCGGCGCCGATGCCTACAATCTCGACCTGTCCCAGCGTCGCGCCAATTCCGTGCGCGACTACCTGGTCTCGCAGGGCGTGAATCCCGGCCAGCTCGTGCCGAAAGGCTACGGCGAGACGCAGCCGATCGCGGACAACGCCACCGCGAGCGGGCGCGCGGAGAATCGCCGCGTGGTGATGCGCGTGCTCGCCAATCCGACCAACGTGGACGTCGAAGGCGGCGGCGCGCAGTGAGCTCAGGCGGCTCGGGCGAGGCAGACTCGCCCGAGCCATCTGCGCAGGTCGGCGACCTCGGCTTCGCACAGCGCGTGCGGCATCGGGTAGCTGTGCCAGTCGACGTGGAACCCGGCGTTCACCAGCAGCTGGCGGGACTCCTCGGCCAGATCGTAGGGCACGACCGGATCCTGCATGCCATGTGCCATGAAGATCGGTGTCGCGAGGTTCGCGGTGTTGCGCGATTTCGCGAGCTCCTTCGCCAGCGGTAGATAGGTCGAGAGCGCGATGATGCCGGCGAAGGTGTCCGGATGGCGCGTCGCCAGGTGCAGCGCCATGGCGCCGCCCTGGGAGAAGCCCGCGAGCACGATGTGGTCGCTGCCGATGCCGCGCGCGTGCTCGCGGTGGACCAGGCCGCCGATGGAATCGGCTGCTTCGCCGATGCCGGTGAAGTCTTCGGCCGAGCGCCGGTCGATGCCGACGATGTCGTACCAGGCGCGCATCGGGTAACCATTGTTGATCGTGACGGGCCGCACCGGCGCGTGCGGGAACACGAAGCGCAAGGCGGGCAGGCCATGACCGGCGAGCTCCGGCACCAGCGGCTCGAAATCGTGGCCATCGGCGCCGAGGCCGTGCATCCAGATGATGGTGTAGACGGGCTGCGGTCCGGTTTCGACCGTGACGGTTTCCAGGGCTTTCAAGCGCGCGTCCTCAGACGATGGTTTCGGAAATCGTGGTGGCCGTGAGATTCGCGGCCCAGGTGAGCGAGTCGATCAGTTCGCGCACGCCGGGAAAGTACGTGTACGCGACCCAGAAGAGCAGCGCGACGAAGCCGATCCACAGCACGCCGTGGAGCGCGCCCCAGCCCGGGTGATAGCCGGCCGCCTGCTGGCCGCCGTGGCGGATCATGCGCAGCGACGTCGAGACGACGGCGTACACCAGGATCAGCGCGACGATGGCCACCCACAGCGGCATGCCGAACGGCAGGCTCCAGCCAAAGATGGCGTGCTGCGTGACCAGCGAGAACAGCGCGAGAATGAAGGCGACGAACACCAGCGCGCCGAGCAGGGCGGCGATCGGCACGAAGATCCCGCCGATCGCCCGCGCCGACTGGTGGATCATCGGCTGCGCCTGCGCGGTGGCCATGCGCAGCTGCTGGTTCATGTGGCGGAACTGGCGGTTGAAGTGCCGCTGCTGGCGACGCCATTCACGCCGCCAGCGATGCTCCCGTCCGAATTCTTCAAAGTTTTTTTTTGCGCGACTTATCAGTTCTTCGGTCGTGAAGGGCATTCCAAAGGCGGCGGCGCGATCTTCCGGGGTGTTCGCCACGGGGACGACGAACATCAGCACCAGGTAGACGACCAGCCAGATGCCCGAGCTGAAGATCGTCAGCAGCACGAAGGCGATGCGCACCCAGGTCACGTCGACGTTGAGGTAGGCGGCGATGCCGTTGCACACGCCCATCCACATCGCGCCTTCGCGGATCTGGAACAGCCGCTTGCGCGGCGGGGGCGCGTACGCCTGCGCACCGGCACCGGTGCCGGCGGTGTCCGCACCGGCGGAGGATTCCTTGGCCTCGGCGGATTCCACCGGGCCCATCTCCTCGATGATGCGTTCCACCTCGGCCGTATTGACCACGGTCTTGTGCGGCCCGAGCACGGCGCGGCATTTCTCGCCGACGGCCTGCTCGAGATCCGCCATGACTTCGGCACGATCCGGGCTGTCCGCGAGTCGCGCGGCAGCCCGTTCCAGGTAGGCCCGCAACTGGTCGTAGCCCGGTTCTTCGAGCTGGTAGGCGATACCGTTGAGGCTGATGGTGACGACTTTCTGCATGGCTCAATTTCCTAGATCGGCGAGAGTTTTGTTCAGGTTCTTCCAGTATTCGTTCAGCGTCGACAATTGCGTGCGGCCCTTGGGCGTGAGCTTGTAGTACTTGCGCGGCGGGCCGGCTTCCGACTCCTGCCACTCGTAGTCCACCAGTTCCTCGCGCCGCAGCTTGCTGAGCAGGGGATACAACGTCCCCTCCTGGGTCGCGAACTCGGTGGGCCCCAGCAACTTGAGCATGTCGGCGACGTACACCTTGTCGCCCGCCACGATCTTGAGGATCACGAATTCGAGCAGGCCTTTGCGGATGGGTGAAAGCTTTTCGCTGATGTCCATGATTTAAACAGCTACCTTGGGTGCGCAAGGTACTTGAATGGGACATGGCTGTCAACACCGGACTTCCTGCCGTACAATCCGCGCCCTCGGATGGGTAGGGCGGTCCTGGCCGCGGTACTTTCCCGACGTGATGAAGCCCCGCTGGGGCTTTAGTTTTTTTGGGACCGGCCTTATTTAGCGTGGCCGGACGTTGTGGGAGGGCCTTTCAGGCCCTTTTTTGTTGGATTTTGCGGGAGGGCGAGTGGACACGGCATTGCACGACCGTCTCATCGCCCTGTTCGAGCCGATTTTGGCGCAGGCGGGGTACGAACTCGTGGAAGTCGAGTTCGTCACCGGCCAGGGTGGTGCGACATTGCGCGTCTACATCGACAGCCCCGAGGGCATCGATGTCGACGACTGCGCGGAGGCCAGCCGGCCGCTCTCGGATTTGCTGGACGTCGAAGATCCGTTTCCGGGCGAGTATTCGCTGGAAGTCTCCTCGCCGGGCCTCGATCGCGTGTTGCGCACGCCGGAGCATTTCGCGCGCTTCGTCGACAACCGCGTCAAGGTGGAGCTCGCGGTGCCGCGCGACGGCCGCAAGCGCTACACGGGCATGTTGCGCGAAGCGGATGCCGACAGCATCCGCATGGACGTGGACAATTTCTCCGTGAGCATCCGGCTCGCGGAGATACAGAAGGCGCGACTTGCGCCACTGTGACGATGAGTATGTTGATGAGGGTTGTGCTCAATGTACGGGCTTCGCGCTTTGGCGAAGCCCGTTTGATAGTGCGCCGGAGGCGCTGACATGAACAAAGAGATTTTGCTGGTAGTTGATGCCGTGTCGAACGAAAAGAGCGTCGACAAGGAGATCATTTTCGACGCGCTCGAGGCGGCGCTGGCGTCGGCTACCCGCAAGAAGCACGGCGAAGAGTGGGACGTGCGCGTCTCCATCAATCGCAAGACCGGTGACTACGACACGTTCCGCCGCTGGAAGGTGTTCGCGGACGATTCGCGCGAGATCGAAGTGCCGCAGCGCGAGCTGCGCCTCGAGGATGCGCTCGACATCGACAAGAACGCCGAGATCGGCGGCTTCGTCGAGGAGCCGATGGAGTCGGTGGCCTTCGGCCGCATCGCCGCGCAGCAGGCCAAGCAGGTGATCGTGCAGAAGGTGCGCGAGGCCGAGCGTTCGCAGGTCGTGGATGCGTACAAGGACCGCGTCGGCACGCTGGTGTCGGGCGTGGTCAAGCGCGTCGACCGCAACGGCATCTACGTGGACCTGGGCGGCAATGCCGAGGGCTTCGTGCCGCGCACCGACATGATTCCGCGCGAAATCGTCAAGAGCCAGGACCGCATCAAGGCGTATCTCAAGGAGGTGCGCTCCGAGCCGCGCGGGCCGCAGCTGTTCCTGACGCGCACCGCGCGCGAGTTCCTGATCGAGCTGTTCAAGCTCGAGGTTCCCGAGGTCGGCCAGGGGTTGATCCAGATCCTGGGAGCGGCCAGGGATCCGGGCGTGCGCGCCAAGATCGCGGTCAAGAGCCTGGAGCCGCGCGTCGATCCGGTCGGCGCGTGCGTCGGCATGCGCGGCTCGCGCGTGCAGGCGGTGTCCAACGAGATCGCCGGCGAGCGCGTCGACATCATCCCGTACGACGAGAACCCCGCGCAGTTCGTCATCAACTCCATGTCGCCGGCCGAGGTGCTGTCCATCGTGGTCGACGAGGACGCGCATTCCATGGACATCGCCGTGGCGGAGGACAAGCTGTCGCAGGCCATCGGTCGCGGCGGCCAGAACATCCGGCTCGCGAGCCAGCTCACCGGCTGGGACCTGAACGTCATGACCGAGTCGGACACCGAGGCCAAGAGCGAGACCGAGGCCAAGGCGCTGGTCGAGGCCTTCATGAAGCAGCTCGACGTCGACGAGGACGTGGCCACCATCCTGGTGCAGGAAGGCTTCTCGACGGTCGAGGAAGTGGCCTATCTGCCGCAGTCGGAGCTGGCCAACATCGAGGAATTCGACGACGAGATGGTCAAGGAGCTGCGCAACCGCGCGCGCGACGTGCTGCTCACGCAGGCGATCGCCAGCGAGGAGACGCTCGAGGCGGGCATGCCGGCCGACGACCTGCTGCTGCTGGAGGGCATGAAGCCGGACCTGGCGCTGGCGCTGGCGCGGCGCGGCGTGCGCACGCGCGAGGACCTGGCCGACCAGGCCGTGGACGATTTACTGGATATCGATGGGCTGACGTCCGAAGAGGCCGGCAAGCTCATCATGAAGGCGCGCGAGATCTGGTTCGAGGCCGGACGCGCCTGAGGGAGATTGAATGTCTGACGTAACGGTTGCGCAATTTGCCGAGGTCTTGAAGGTACCGGTGGACCGGCTGCTGGTGCAGCTGGAGTCGGCCGGCATCCAGGTCTCGGGGCCACAGGCGCTGATCAGCGACGAGGCCAAGCTGGAGCTGCTCACGCACCTGCGCCGCGCGCACGGCGCCAGCGACCCGTCGGGCAAGAGCGCGGGCGTGGCCGCACCGCGCAAGATCACGCTGGCGCGCAAGACGCAGAGCGAGCTCAAGCAGGCGAGCGCGCAGGGACGGGCGCGCACCGTCAACGTCGAAGTGCGCCACAAGAAGACCTACATCAAGCGCGATGTCCTCGAAGAGCAGAACAAGCAGCTGCAGGACGAGGTCGACCTCAAGCGCAAGGAACAGGAAGCGGCGGAAGCCGCCGAGCGCGAGCGCCAGGAAGCCGCGCGTCGCGAGAGCGAACGCATGGAGGCGGAGAACCGCCGTCGCATCGAGGACGAGGCCACGCGCAAGCGCCTCGCCGAAGAAGCGCGCAAGGCGCAGGAAGAAACGCGTGCGCGCCAGGAACAGGAAGCGCAGCGCCGTGCCGCGGCCGAAGCGGCCGCCGCCCACGCGCAGCCCGCCCGTCCGGAGCGCCACCCGCCGCAGAAGCCGGCGGTACAGCCGCCGGCCGATGGCGCCAATCGCGGCGACACGCGCTACGGCCGCCAGGAACTGCACGTCGCCGGCGACGTGAGCTCGCGCTACAAGAAGAAAAAGCGCGTCAAGGAACGCACCATCGGCGCGGTCAACGTCGAGGCCACGCGCCACGCCTTCGAGATGCCGACCGCGCCCGTCAAGCGTGAAGTCACCATCGGCGAGACCATCACGCCGCAGGAGATCGCGCAGAAGATGGCGGTCAAGGCCACCGAAGTCATCAAGACCATGATGAACATGGGCGTGATGGCGACCATCAACCAGCCCATCGACCAGGACACTGCCATCCTGATCGTCGAGGAGATGGGCCACGTCGCCAAGGCGCTCAAGGCCGACCAGGTCGAAGAGGACCTGCAGGGCGAGCACGTGCCCGAACACGAACAGCCGCGTCCGCCCGTGGTCACCATCATGGGTCACGTCGACCACGGCAAGACTTCGCTGCTCGACTACATCCGGCGCACCAAAGTCGCCGCGGGCGAGGCGGGCGGCATCACGCAGCACATCGGCGCGTACCACGTGACGACACCCAAGGGCGTGGTCACGTTCCTCGATACGCCCGGTCACGCGGCCTTCACCGCCATGCGCGCGCGCGGCGCCAAGGCGACCGACGTGGTGGTGCTGGTGGTCGCCGCGGACGACGGCGTCATGCCGCAGACCGTCGAGGCCATCCAGCATGCCAAGGCGGCCGGCGTGCCGATCGTCGTGGCGGTCAACAAGATCGACAAACCCGACGCCGATCCGGATCGCGTGCGCACCGAACTCTCCAAGCACGAGGTCATCTCCGAGGAGTGGGGCGGCCAGAACATCTTCGTGCAGGTCTCGGCGAAGACCGGCCAGGGCATCGACCAGCTGCTCGATTCCATCCTGCTGCAGGCCGAGGTGCTCGAGCTCAAGGCGCCGACCGATGGCCTCGCCACCGGCTTCGTCATCGAGGCCTCGATCGAGAAGGGTCGCGGCGCCGTCGCCACGGTGCTGGTCAAGAAGGGCACGCTGAAGCTCGGCGACCCGATCATCGCCGGCCACGAGTTCGGCCGCGTGCGTGCCATGTTCGACGAGAACGGCAAGCCCGTGAACGAGGCAGGTCCGTCCATCCCGGTGCAGGTGCTGGGCCTGCAGGGCACGCCCAACGCCGGCGACGAAATCCTCGCCGTCGAGAACGAGCGCAAGGCGCGCGAAGTCGCGCTGTATCGGCAGGGCAAGTTCCGCGACGTGAAGCTCGCGAAGCAGGCCTCGAAGATGCAGGACGTGTTCGCGCAGATGGAAGAACAGAAGGCGGGAGTCATCGCCATCCTGCTCAAGACCGACGTGCAGGGCAGCGCCGAGGCGCTGCGCGATGCGTTGGCCAAGCTTTCCACCGACGAAGTGCAGGTCAAGATCGTGGCCAGCGGCGTCGGCGGCATCACCATCTCCGACGTGCAGCTCGCGGCCGCCTCCAAGGCGCGCATCGTGGGCTTCAACGTGCGTGCCGACGCGGCCGCGCGCGAAGCCATGAAGGACGGCGAAGTCGACGTGCAGTACTTCAGCATCATTTACGAAGCCATCGACTACGTGAAGCAGCTGATGAGCGGCCTGCTGGCGCCGGAGATCAAGGAGCAGATCGTGGGCACGGCCCAGGTGCGCGAGGTGTTCCGTTCGAGCAAGTTCGGCGTGGTCGCCGGCTGCCTCGTGACCGAGGGCTCGGTCAAGCGCAACAACCCGATCCGCGTGCTGCGCGACCAGGTGGTGATCTTCGAGGGCGCGCTCGAATCGCTGCGCCGCTTCAAGGACGACGTCAACGAAGTGCGCGCCGGCACCGAGTGCGGCATCGGCGTGAAGAACTACCAGGACGTGCGCGTCGGCGACCAGATCGAGTGCTACGCACGCGTCGAAGTGGCGCGCAGCATCCAGTAGGCGGGACTCCATGAGCGCCAAGTCACAGCGTCTCGCCCGGATCGAGGGCGAGATGCAGCGTGTCCTGTCGACGCTGGTGTCGCGCGAGGTGCGCGATCCGCGCGTCGGCAACGTCACGCTCACCGCGGTGACGGTGGCGCCGGACCTGTCCAGCGCGCGCGTGTTCTTCGTGCCGTTCGGCGAACAGCATTCGCCCGAGGAAGCGGGCGCAGGCCTGAACCGCGCGGCGGGGTTCCTGCGCGGCGAGGTCGGCCGCGCACTCGCGTTGCGCCACGCACCCAGGCTCGAATTCGTCTACGACCAGCAGATCGAGCACGCCGACCAGCTCTCGCGGCTCATCGACGGTGCCGTGAAGTCCGACCAGGACAAGCGCGACTAGGCCGGAGCGAGCCGTGCCGACCGGCATTCTCCTGCTCGACAAGCCCCGCGGGCTGACGTCGAACGGCGCGCTGCAGCGCCTGCGCAAGGCCTACGGCGCCAGGAGCGGCGGACACGTCGGCACGCTCGATCCCATGGCGACCGGCATGCTGCCGGTCTGCCTCGACGAGGCCACCAAGGTCATCGCCGAGATCGAATCCGGCGCCAAGTGCTACCAATTCACGCTCGAGCTCGGCGCGCGTACCGACACCGGCGATGCCGAGGGCGAGATCGTCGAGCGGTCCGCCGTGCCGGCACTGGACGTAGCGCGCGTGACAGCCGCGCTGGCGCGATTTCGCGGCACGCAGCAGCAGGTGCCGCCGATGTATTCGGCGTTGAAGCGCAATGGGCGGCCGTTGTACGCGCTGGCGCGGCAGGGCATCGAAGTCGCCCGCGAGGCGCGTACCATCGAGATCCGCCGCCTGGAGCTCGCGGCACTGCGCGCCGCGGCGCTCGACCTCGAATGCGAGTGCGCCAAGGGCACGTACATCCGGGTGCTCGGCGAGGACATCGCGCGCGCCCTGGGAACGCTGGGGCATCTCAGCCGGCTGCACCGCGCCTGGGTGGAACCCTTTCGCGAGCGGCCCATGGTGAGCCTGGAGACGGCCCTGGCGGAGGCGGCGCAGCCAGAGCACCTGCTGCCGCCCGATGCCGCCCTGGAGCATCTGCCGCAGGCCTGGGTGTCCGAGGAGCAGGTGACCGCCCTGCGCCATGGACAGGCGGTTCGCAGCGAACGTCCGCCGTCAGGGGAACCCGGACGTCGGACGCGGCTTTATGCGCCGCAGGGCACCTTCCTGGGCCTGGCGGAGCTGCTGCCCGACGGGCGCCTGCAGCCGCGGCGCCTGCTGGCCGATGCGCCACGTAAGCCTATGCTTTGAGAAACCTTTTCTGTAGAATCCGCGCCCGCAAAATACGACCAAATATTCACGTTCGAGGTTTGAAAACTGATGTCTCTTGCCACTGAAAAGAAATCCGGTGTGGTCGCGCAATTCCAGCGCGCCGCCAACGACACCGGTTCTCCCGAAGTCCAGATCGCGCTGCTCTCCGAGCGCATCAACGGCCTCGGCGAGCACTTCGGCGCCCACAAGCGCGATCACGCGTCGCGGCGCGGGCTGGTCAAGCTCGTGAACCAGCGCCGCAAGCTCCTCGACTACCTGAAGGCCACCAAGCCTGCCAAGTATCAGGAGGTCGTCGAGCGGCTGGGTCTCCGCCGCTAACTACCGAATCACAAGGCCGCGCCCTCTGCGCGGCCTTTTTCGTTTCCACAGATTTGCTCGGGGCGGGAAAGCCCCCTGAAGGATTCAAAGCGTGAGCGCTTTAAAGAAATCATTCCAATACGGACCGCATACCGTCTCCATCGAAACCGGCGAGGTCGCCCGCCAGGCTTCCGCCTCGGTGGTGGTCTCCATGGGCGACACGGTCGTGCTGGTCACGGCGGTCGCCGCCAAGAAGGCGGTGCCGGGCAAGGACTTCTTCCCGCTGACCGTCAACTACGTCGAGAAGACCTATGCGGCCGGGCGCATTCCCGGCGGCTTCTTCAAGCGTGAGGGCCGGCCGACCGAGAAGGAGACGCTGAACTCGCGCCTCATCGATCGCCCGATCCGCCCGCTGTTTCCCGACGGCTTCTTCAACGAAGTGCAGGTGGTCGCGCAGGTGGTCTCGATGGACCCGGACATCGACGCCGACATCCCCGCGATGATCGGCGCGTCGGCGTCGCTGGCGCTGTCGGGCGTGCCGTTCGCCGGCCCGATCGGCGCCGCGCGCGTCGGCTACAAGGATGGCAAGTACCTGCTGAACCCGACACAGAAGGAGCTCAAGGAATCGCAGCTTCACCTGGTGGTCGCCGGCACCGCGAAGTCGGTGCTCATGGTCGAGTCCGAGGCCAAGGGCCTGAGCGAGGAAGTCATGCTCGGCGCCGTGGTGTTCGGCCACGAGCAGATGCAGGTGGTCATCAAGACCATCAACGAGATGGTGGCCGCGGTCGGCAAGCCGAAGTGGGACTGGAAGCCGGATGCCGGCAGCGCCGAGCTCGACGCCGCGGTCGCGGCGCAGGCGCAGGGACCGCTGTCCGAGGCCTATCGCATCACCGTCAAGCAGGACCGCTACGCGAAGGTCGCCGAGATCAAGGCCGCCGTCACCGAGGCGCTCGCCGGCGGCGAGGCGCCGAAGTTCACGGCCGACGCGGTCGACAATGCGCTGTTCAAGCTCGAGAGCAACATCGTCCGCCAGCGCATCCTGAACGGCGAGCCGCGCATCGACGGCCGCGACGCCGTCACCGTGCGGCCGATCACCGTCAAGGTCGGCGTGCTGCCGCGTACCCACGGCTCGGCGCTGTTCACGCGCGGCGAGACGCAGGCGCTGGTGGTCACGACGCTCGGCACCGGCCGCGACGCGCAGATCATCGACGCGCTCGAGGGCGAACGCCGCGAGCCGTTCATGTTCCACTACAACGTCCCGCCGTTCTCGGTGGGTGAGACCGGCATGATGGGCTCGCCGAAGCGCCGCGAAATCGGCCACGGCAACCTCGCGCGCCGCGGCATCGCGGCGATGATGCCGGACATGGAGAAATTCCCGTACGTCATCCGCATCGTGTCGGAAATCCTCGAGTCGAACGGCTCCTCGTCGATGGCCTCGGTGTGCGGCGCTTCGCTGTCGCTGATGGATGCGGGCGTGCCGATCAAGGCGCCGGTCGCGGGCGTCGCCATGGGCCTGGTGCTCGAAGGCGAGCGCTTCAAGGTCATCACCGACATCCTCGGGGACGAGGATCACCTCGGCGACATGGACTTCAAGGTCGCCGGTTCCAAGGACGGCGTCACCGCGCTGCAGATGGACATCAAGGTCGAGGGCATCTCGCCCGAAATCATGAAGGTCGCACTGGCGCAGGCGAAGCAGGGCCGCCTGCACATCCTCGGCGAAATGAACAAGGTCATCTCGAGCTCTCGCGAGAAGATGTCCGACTGGGCGCCGTCGATCATCACGCTGAAGATCGACCCGGAGAAGATCCGCGACGTCATCGGCAAAGGTGGCGCGGTCATCCGCCAGATCACCGAGGAGACCGGCACCACCATCGACATCGAGAACGACGGCACGGTCAAGATCGCCAGCGTCTCGGGCGCCGCCGGCCGCGAGGCCCAGCGCCGCATCGAGCTGATCACGGCGGACGTCGAAGTCGGCCGCGTCTACGAAGGCAAGGTCGTGCGCCTGATGGACTTCGGCGCGTTCGTCACGATTCTCCCGGGCCGCGACGGCCTGGTGCACATCTCGCAGATCAGCGAGGAGCGCGTCGAGAAGGTGTCGGACAAGCTCAAGGAAGGCGACAACGTGCGC
>DASTHJ010000280.1:0-3346 GCA_035718265.1 Steroidobacteraceae bacterium
CGCGGGTTGCCAGGGTAGGTGGGCGCGGGCGGCATGGCGCTGATTGTAAAGGCCGCGGGAGTCCCGCTTGCCCAATGTGGTGAGCGGGAAATGGGGACATTCTCCGTTTCCTAGCAAATGGGGACATTCCTCGTTTCCTAGGGAGACTCTGCACAGGTGCCCGCAGGTGGGATACTGCGGGCACTTTGCTTTGGAGGCTTTCAGATGAAGCAGACGACCTTCGAGTCACTGGCCTGGGCGAACAAGGGCAAGCTGACACGGCGGGAGCAGTTTCTGGCCGAGATGGATGCGGTGATCCCTTGGGCGAAGCTGCTGCAGCTGATCGAGCCGTTTTATCCGAAGGCGGGCCATGGCACGCAGCCGATGCCGATGGAACGGATGCTGCGGATCTACTTCATGCAGCAGTGGTTCAACCTCTCGGATCCGGCGATGGAAGACTCTCTGTACGACTCGACGTCAATGCGCCGCTTTGCCGGCATTGAGCTTGCGGATGATGGGGTGCCCGATGAGTCGACGATCCTGCGTTTCCGGCATTTGCTCGAGCGGCACAACTTGACCGAGGCGATCTTCACCCGGGTGCGCACGCTGCTCGGGCAGAAGCGGTTGCTGCTGAAGTCCGGAACGATCGTCGATGCGACGATCATCGAAGCGCCCACCTCCACCAAGAACGCCGAAGGGGAACGCGATCCGCAGATGCATCAAACAAAGAAGGGCGGCGGCTGGCACTTTGGGATGAAGGCGCACGTGGGTACCGATAAGCGTGGCATCGTGCACTCGCTCACGGCCACGGCTGCCAACGTGCACGATCTTGCCGAGATGCCGAAGCTGTTGCACGGCGCGGAACGAGAGGTGTTCGGCGATCAGCTGTACTGGAGCCAGGCGCATCGGCAAAGTGCCATGGCACGGGGCATCCGCTACCGGATCAATCGACGCCGAGCCAACGGCGGACTGACCCCGTACGAACGACACCTCAATCGCATCCGCTCACGCACCCGATCGCGCGGCGAGCATGCCTTCCGCGTCGTGAAGCAGCTCTGGGGCTTCACGAAGGTGCGCTACCGGGGCATTGCCAAGAACGCTGCGCGACTGTTTACCGCCTTTGCCCTTGCCAACCTGTATCTGCTCAGACGACGCTTGTTGCCACCGCAGTGGTCCGTCCACTCGATGGCCAAAACAGCCTGGTAAGAGCGAAAAAGGGGTTCAGCGATGCGCTGAACCCCTTCCATCGACACTGTCAACTAACTTTGGGGGCACTGAACCGTCGGGCGGCGTTCGCAGCACCACCTGTTCAGAGCTTCCCTAGCAAAAGGGGACGCACCTGAAACAGGTACGTCCCCTTTTGCCGCGCGTTGCGCGCGGAAACGAGGAATGTCCCCATTTTCTAGGAATCGGGGAATGTCCCCATGTACTGCCCGAACGTATCGCCGCTCGCCAGCCACTGCACTTCGGCGGGAGTGCTCTCGCGCTCCAGCACGCGGTTGCGATGCGGAAAGCGGCCGAACTTCGCGATGATGTCCCGATGCTGGTGCGCGTATTTCAACGCCCCCTCGCTGAACCCCTTGAGCCCGGGCGGCGACTCGCGCACCAGCCGCTCGTACGCCGCGACCGCGGCGTCCTGCGCCTCCATCGACTCCGCGTGCTCCAGCGGTAGATAGAAGAACAGCCGCTCGACCGGGTCCAGCGCCGCGTCGGCCGCGAGCTGCAATCCCTCCACGCTCAGCGCCAGCGCCTCGCGATCGAACGCGAACGCCGCGGCCGTGCCACGGTACGCATTGCGCGGCACCTGGTCGAACAGGATGATCAACGCCAGTCGCCGCCGCGGACTCGCGGACCAGGACGCGAACTCGCCGCGCGCGGCGCGCTCCAGCATGGGCTCGAGCGTCGTGCGGATCAGCGCGTCACGCTCGGCGATCGCGGCCGGTGGGTCGCTGGCTCCAAACCAGAAGCGCGAGCGCTCCGCGAGCCGCGCCTCGTCCCACGGCCCCCGGCCAAACCAGAACTCCAGCACTTCGTTCGCGCGCTCCATGGAACCCGGGATGCTAGACCAAGTGGCGTCCGAAAGGCGTTGATACACTGGCGCGGGGTTCGGGTAGAGGGGCATCGCATGCACAGGTTCCTCCGTGCGGCTCTGGCCGCGCTCGTGTTCTGCGGATCGACGACATCCCTGGCGCAGGAGCCGCTGCCGGCGCCATTGCGCGACTGGCAGGCGTGGGTGCTCAAGGGGGAGGAGTTCCGGCGCTGCCCCTTTCTGGCATCTGCGCGGCTGGCGCCCGATGAACCGGTGGACGCCGGCAGCTTCCGGTGCGCCTGGCCGGAGAAGCTCGTTCTGGCCGTGGACGCGCGCGGCGGCAGTTTCACGCAACGCTGGCAGGTGTACGTGCAGAGCTGGGTGACCCTGCCCGGCCATTCCGAACACTGGCCGCGCGACGTGCGCCTGGATGGCGCTGCCGCGCCCGTCGTCGAACGCGACGGTCGTCCCAGCCTGCGGCTCTCTGCAGGCGACCACATCATCACGGGCCGTTTCGAATGGAGCGCGCGTCCGGAATCGCTGCCGCTCGCGGCCTCGACTGCGATCGTCGAGCTCAGCGTCGACGGCCAGCGCGTCGGCCAGCCGGAGCGCCCAGATGGCGCGGTCTGGCTCGGCAAGCGACGCACCGCAGAGCAGGCGGCGGCCATGGAAGTGCAGGTCTATCGGCTGGTGATGGATCACATCCCTACCTACCTGAGCACGCGCATCCGCCTGAACGTTGCCGGCGATGCGCGCGAGGAGTTGCTCGCGCGCGTGCTGCCGGACGGCTTCGTGCCGGTGAGCCTCACCGGCCCACTGCCCGCGCGCCTCGAGCGTGACGGCCGCCTGCGCGTGCAGGTGCGCCCGGGCAGCCACGTGATCGAGCTCACCGCACGCGCACCGGCCGTCGTCAACCGGTTCACGCGTCCCGATCCGGCCGGCGAGCCGTGGGCACGCGAGGAAATCTGGAGCTTCGCAGCCGACGACCTGATGCGCGTCGCCGCTCCGCAGGGTGTCGAGGGCATCGACCCCGTCCAGGCCAACGTGCCTGGCGACTGGCGCGATTACCCGGCTTTCCGCATGGGCGAGGATTCCACGCTCGTCATCGACGAACGCAGCCGCGGCATCGCGAACGCGGATGAGAACCGCCTCTCGCTGGAGCGCGATCTGTGGCTCGACTTCGATCACGGCGGATTCACCGCGGTCGACAGGATCAACGGCACGATGCGCCGCGACTGGCGCGATTACCCGGCTTTCCGCATGGGCGAGGATTCCACGCTCGTCATCGACGAACGCAGCCGCGGCATCGCGAACGCGGATGAGAACCGCCTCTCGCTG
>DASTHJ010000281.1:0-4414 GCA_035718265.1 Steroidobacteraceae bacterium
GCATCCGTGACCACGATGTAGCCGAGCATGTTGTCGTGGATGTTGCAGCCGAGGGTGACCACGCCCGGCTGGTCGAACTGCACGGGTGGATAGGGCTTGCCGCGATACAGCGGCAGCTGGAACTGGCGCGCGCTCGAGAACGAATACACCTGGTGAGCCACCGCGTCGCTGTTCGGGAACTGCACCGTGGAGTGCACCGGAATCACGAGCACGTCCGGCACGAAGGCGAGATCCACCTGGTCCATGATGGTCTTCACCGGCGACGCCGGCGCGACGGCCGGCGCCTGCGCCTGTGCGAGCACCACGGCGCCGGCCAGCGGCTGGCCGTCGCGTTTCAGCACCTTGACCGCGAGCGGCGCGGCCTGGCTGCACGAGATCAGCAGCGCGAGCAGGCCCGCGCAGCGCAAGCGAAATCTGGTTGTCCGAGTGGCGGTCGACACGTCATTCCCCGAGTCCCGCGCGCGGCGCGAAGCGGCGCGGCGGTGCAAAGGGGAATTCGAGCCGATACGGGTGTTTCAGGCCGGACGCACGTCTCGCGACGCGCGCGCGTCATTGTCCATAACGCGCAAATTGTGACGGCGGTCGCAATCCGGCCGCGGCCGGCAAGCGCTCAGCGCGTGCTGCCGTCGTCCGCGTCCTTGTCGCGCTCGATGAGCGCGTAGGCGGAGTGATTGTGGATGGATTCGAAATTCTCCGATTCCACCACGTACGCCGCGACGCGCGGTTCGTCGTTCAGGCGCACGGCGACGTCGCGCACCATGTCCTCGACGAATTTCGGATTGTCATAGGCGCGCTCGGTCACGTACTTCTCGTCCGGCCGCTTGAGGATGCCGTACAGCTCGCAGGACGCCTCGGTCTCGGCGATCTCGATCAGCTCCTCGATCCACATGTGCTCGCGCAGCTTCGCGGAGATGGTCACGTGCGAGCGCTGGTTGTGCGCGCCGCGCTCGGAGATCTTCTTCGAGCAGGGGCACAGGCTGGTCACCGGCACGACCACCTTGACCCACATGCAGGTCTCGCCGTCGCGCCGCTCGCCGATCAGGCTGGCGCGATAGTACATGTAGCTCTCGACGCCGGACACCGGCGCCTTCTTCATGACGAAATACGGGAAGGACATCTCGATGTGGCCGGCGTCGGCCTCGAGACGTTCGGTCATCTCGGCGAGCAGGCTGCCGAAGGATTCCACCGAGATCTCGCGCTCGCGATGCAGGATCTCGACGAAGCGCGACATGTGCGTGCCTTTGAAATTGTGCGGCAGGTTCACGTACATGTTGAAGTTCGCGACCGTGTGCTGCTCGCCCTCGGAGCGGTCCTTGACGCGCACCGGATGATTGATGTCCTTGATGCCGACCCGGTTGATCGGTATCCGGCGGGTGTCGGCACGGCTCTGTACGTCTTCGACGGTGAGCAGGCGAGCCTGGGGAGCGACGGCGGTTTTCATAGGGGTCACAGTTTGCGGTCTTTCGCGGCCCGATCAACCCCTCGTTGGGGTCAGGGACCGCGGCCATGCCGTGAAATGCCCGAAACGCGTCTTATGTTCCGCTGGCGATCGCCTTGGAACGCGGGACCTGCTCCCAGAAGCGCCGCACGGCGGTTTCGAGGCTCGCCGGGTCGAGTTCCGCGGCCACCAGGCAATCCTCGCGCGAGCCATGCTCGATGAAGCGATCGGGAATTCCCAGCGTCAGCGACGGCAGCGAATTCCCGCAGTTCGCCAGCAGTTCGATCACCGCCGATCCGGCGCCGCCCGCGACTGCGTTCTCCTCGATGGTCACCAGCGCCGTGTGCGACCCGGCGAGGCGCAGGACCAGCTCCTCGTCCAGCGGCTTGACGAAGCGCATGTTGACGACCGTGGCATCGAGACGTTCGCCGATGAGCTCGGCGGATCTCACCAGCGCGCCGAACGCGAGCATCAGCAGGCCGCTCTTGCCCATGCGCCGGATCTGCGCCTTGCCCACCGGCAGCGCGCTCATCTCCGCCACGGGCGCGACGCCGGGGCCCTGGCCGCGCGGATAACGCACGGCGGCGGGACCCCCGAGAGTCGTCGCGGTGTACAGCATCTGCCGGCATTCGTTCTCGTCGGCGGGCGCCATGACGGTGAGATTCGGGATGCAGCGCAGGAACGAATGGTCGTAGCTGCCCTGGTGCGTGGCGCCGTCGCCGCCCACCAGGCCGGCGCGGTCGAGGGCGAACACCACCGGCAGGTCCTGCAGCGCCACGTCGTGGATCAGCTGGTCGTAGGCGCGCTGCAGGAAGGTCGAGTAGATAGCCACCACCGGCCGGAAGCCTTCGCAGGCCAGCCCGGCCGCGAACGTGACCGCGTGCTGTTCGGCGATCGCCACGTCGAAATAGCGCTGCGGGAATTTGCGCGAGTACTCGACCAGCCCCGATCCCTCGCGCATGGCCGGCGTGATGCCGACGATGCGCGGATCGGCCGCGGCCATGTCGCACAGCCACTGGCCGAAGACCTGCGAATAGCTCGGGCCCGAGGCCTTCTCCTTGAAGATGGTGCCGCTCTTCGGATCGAAGGGACCCGGGCCGTGCCACTTGATCGGGTCCTTCTCCGCCGGGTCGTAGCCCTTGCCCTTGCGCGTGACCACGTGCAGCAGCTGCGGACCCTTGAGGTTGCGCATGTTGCGCAGTGTGGCGACCAGCTCCCTGATGTCGTGGCCGTTCATCGGACCGATGTAGTTGAACCCCAGCTCCTCGAAAATCGTGCCGGGCAGCACCATGCCCTTCATCATTTCTTCCGAGCGGCGCGCCAGTTCCCACATCGTGGGCATCTGCTTCAGGATCTTCTTGCCGCCGGAACGCAGCGTCGAATACATGCGGCCCGAGAGCACCTTGGCGAAGTAGTTGGACAGCGCGCCGACGTTCTCGGAGATCGACATGTCGTTGTCGTTGAGCACGACCAGCAGGTTGGTCT
Source organism: Steroidobacteraceae bacterium (assembly GCA_035718265.1). GTDB lineage: Bacteria > Pseudomonadota > Gammaproteobacteria > Steroidobacterales > Steroidobacteraceae > CADEED01. Next base: position 2,924 of record DASTHJ010000281.1, read on the forward strand.
TGCGCGCGCCGGCATTGAGCAGCGCCTCCCAGGCCATGCCGGCGGTGATCGCACCGTCGCCGATCACCGCGACCACGCGGCGCGCATCGCCGTTCAGCTCGGCCGCCACGGCCATGCCCAGCGCCGCGCTGATCGACGTGCTCGAGTGGCCGACGCCGAAGGTGTCGTATTCGCTCTCGGCGCGCGAGGGGAAGGGCGCGAGTCCGCCGCGCTGCTTGATGGTGTCGAGCCGGTCGCGGCGGCCGGTCAGTACCTTGTGCGGGTAGGCCTGGTGGCCCACGTCCCAGACCAGCCGGTCGGTCGGCGTGTCGAACACGTAGTGCAGCGCGACGGTGAGCTCGACGGTGCCGAGGCCCGCGGCGAAGTGCCCGCCGCGGGTGGCGACGCTGCGGATCAGGTACTCGCGCAGCTCTGAACAGACCTCGGCCAGGCGGCTCTCGGGCAATGCGCGCAGATCGGCAGGCAGGTCGATCGAGCGCAGCAGGGCGAAGTCTTCAGGGGCCGTGGACATTGCGAGCGCAGTTTACACGTGGGGCGCGGGCGCGTTCCCTCGGGCGGGCCCTCAGCTGGCGCGGGCCACGAGGAACCCGGCGAACTCGACCAGCGACACGAATTCGTGCGGCCAGGCGGCCAGTGCGCCGATCGCACGGTCGCGGTGCGCGAGCGCCGCGGCGCGCGCCGCGTCGAGCCCGATCACGGACGGATAGGTCGGTTTGACACGATCGGCGTCGGCGCCGGCGCGCTTGCCGAGCGTCGCGGTGTTCCCCTCGACGTCGAGGATGTCGTCCTGGATCTGGAATGCGAGGCCAATCTCGCTGCCGAATTGCTCGAGCGCGGCGCGTTGCGCGCGGTCGCCGCCACCCGCGGAGATCGCGCCGAGCAGCACGCTGGCCTGGATCAGTGCGCCGGTCTTCTGCCGGTGCATGCGCTCGAGCTCGGCGAGCGTCACGTTCTTCTCGACGGCTTCGAGGTCGATGGCCTGGCCGCCCGCCATGCCGCGCGTGCCGATCGCGTTCGCCAGCACCTGCAGCATCTCGATGCGCGCGTTCGCGGCGATCGTCGCCGGCGCCTGCGCGAGCACCTCGAAGGCGCGCGCCTGCAGGGCGTCGCCCGTGAGGATGGCCGTGGCCTCGTCGAACGCGCGGTGGCAGGTGGGACGGCCGCGCCGCAGGTCGTCGTCGTCCATGGCCGGCAGATCGTCGTGCACCAGGCTGTAGACATGGATGAGCTCGACGGCCGCCGCCGCCGCGTCCAGCGTGTCGAGCGATGCGCCGAGCGCTTCGCCGGTGGCGTACACCAGCACCGGGCGCACGCGCTTGCCGCCGGCGAGCGTGCTGTAGCGCATGGCCTCGTGCAGGCGCGCCGTCGCGGCGCCCGGCATGTCGAGCGCGCGCGCCAGCACGTCCTCGATGCGGCGCTGGTAGAACGGAACGCGACTGGCCAGGAAATCTGCGGAATCCGGACGCCGTGCCTCAGCGCCCGGTGTCATCG
>DASTHJ010000282.1:0-4952 GCA_035718265.1 Steroidobacteraceae bacterium
CGAAGGGCTTCGAGAACAAGGCCATGGAAATGGCGGCCAAGACCTGGACCGGCGAATGGTGGAAGTACGGCGGCGGCGGCACGGTCTGGAACGCCATGACCTACGACCCGGAGTTCAACCGGCTGTACATCGGCACGGGCAATGGCGGGCCCTGGAACTGGAAGATCCGCAGTCCCGGCGGTGGCGACAACCTGTTCCTGTGCTCGGTGGTCGCGCTGGATGCGGACACGGGCGAGTACGTCTGGCACTACCAGACCACGCCCGGCGATTCGTGGGACTACAACTCGGCCATGGACATGACGCTGGCCACGCTCGACATCGGCGGCGCGTCGCGCAAGGTGATCCTGCACGCGCCGAAGAACGGCTTCTTCTACGTCATCGACCGCGAGAACGGCAAGCTGATCTCGGCCGAGAAGTTAGGCAAGGTCACGTGGGCCACGCACGTGGACCTCGCTACCGGCCGTCCGGTGTTGACGCCGGAAGCGCGCTACGAAAAGGGGCCGGTCACCTTGTGGCCGAGCTTTCAGGGCGTGCACAACCTGTACGCGCAGTCCTTCAGCCCGCTGACGAAGCTCGTGTACGTGCCCACGATCGAGATGCCGGCGCAATTCGGCGGCGACGTGAACTACCAGAACTGGCATCCACTGCCGTCCTCGATCCAGTACACCGGCTTCCCGACCGCCGACGGCGACGTGCCCGCCGAGGCCGGCAAGAGTTTCCTGGTCGCCTGGGATCCGGTGAAGCAAAGCCCGGCGTGGCAGCAACCGACGCCCGGACCGCACAACGGCGGCACGCTGGCCACGGCCGGCGACCTGGTGTTCCAGGGCCAGGCCGACGGCTACATCAACGCGTACGGTGCCTCCGACGGCCGCAAGGTCTGGTCCTTCTACGCCGCGACCGCGGCGCTGGGCACGCCGATCAGCTTCGCGGTCGGCAAGACCCAGTACGTCGCCATCCTCACGGGGCCGATGAACGGCGCACCCGGGGGTTTCGGTTCCGCGGCGGCGCGTTTCGGCTGGGATTCGCGCATCCATCCGCGCCGGCTGCTGGCATTCACGCTCGACGGCAAGGCCAAACTACCACCGACGCCACCGCCGACCTTCGCCCAGCCGCTCGACGGTCCGGAGATGGCGGTAGACGAGGCATTGGTGAAAGACGGCATCCAGCAGTGGTCGCGCTGCCAGCTCTGCCACGGACCCGGTGCGGTGGCCGGCGGCACGGCGCCGGACCTGCGCGCCTCGCAGATGGCGCTCAATGCCGCGCAGTTCGCGCAGTTCGTGCGTGCCGGCAACGAAGCGCGTGGCATGCCGAAGTTTCCCGAGCTCACCGACCACGAGCTGGACGCGCTGCGGCACTACATCCGCTATCGCGCGCGGCTGGCGACGCGTCCGAATGGTGTCGCTCCGCCGCCGCCTGCGGCGCCGCCCGAGGAGCCCAAGGAAGAAGAGCCCGTGCCCGAACCAAAGCCGCCGGGTTCGCTCGAGTCCACGGGCAAGCCACCGCAGTGAGCGCAGTCGTGCGCGCGTGAGCGAGACCGGCGCCTGATGGCCGAAGAAACCTGATGCGACGTGGCGCGAACTCATTTCCCGGATAGTCGAGAACGCGGCGGGATCCCGTCGAGACCCACGGGATCCCGAAAGCCGATGATCCGGCCCCAATGAGCAGGCAGATGGCCGAAGCGGTAGTTCGACTGCGCGAGATGGTGCTGAACGGCAAGCTCGCGCCCGGGCAGCGCGTCGCCGAGGCGCCGCTCGCCGACCTGCTGGGGATGTCGCGCACGCCCGTGCGCCAGGCCTTGCCGGTGCTCGCGCAGGAGGGCCTGCTGGTCGAGAACGAAACGCGCGGCTACCTGGTGCGCGCCTTCACGGCCACCGAGATCACCGATGCCATCGACGTGCGCGGCGCGCTCGAAGCGCTGGCGGCGCAGCGCGTCGTCGAGCGCGGCGTGTCGCGATCGCTGGCGCGCGATCTGCATCGCTGTCTCGACGATGGCGATGCCCTGCTGGCCCGGCGTCGCCTCGAAGACGGCGACGAGGTGAGCTACGCGGAGATGAACGCGCGCTTCCATGCGCTGATCCTGCACGCGGCCGACAGCGCCATCCTGAGCTCGGCGTTCGAGCGCATCGCGCGCGTGCCGTTCGCAGGTCCACAGGCGCTGGCCTTCGATCGCCTGCGGCTCGACCAGATGTACGACCGCCTGCACTATGCCCATCGACAGCACCATGCCATCGTCGGTGCGCTCGAGTCTGGACAGGCCGGGCGCGTCGATGCGCTGATGCGCGAGCATGCGCACGGCGTCAAGGAGAGTCTCAACCTGGTCAGCGTCCACGCGGCGGCGGCGGATGCGGTGGTGCGGGTGGCGTTCACGCACTGACCATTGCCGTTTTTTTCGTGGGGGAAATCATGCACAACAAGACCCTGGTTTCGCGCGGAGTTTCATTGGCCTTGCTGATGGCCGCCGGCCAATCACTGGCACAACAGCCGGCTTCGACCGATCAGCTCGAGGAAATCACCGTCACCGCGCAGTTCCGCGAGCAGAACCTGCAGGAGACGCCGCTCGCCATCACCGCGGTCAGCGGCGACATGCTTGAACGGCGCAGCCAGACCGACATCTCCGAAGTGGCGCGCCAGGCACCGAACGTGACGCTCGCGGCGCAGAACCAGGAGTACGCCTCCGGCCTCATTGCCTACATTCGCGGCATCGGCCAGAACGATCCCAATTTCGCCGTGGAGCCGGGCGTCGGCATCTACGTCGACGACGTCTACCTGCCGACGCTGACCGGCTCGCTGCTGGACCTGATGGACGTGGAGCGCGTGGAAATCCTGCGCGGCCCGCAAGGCACGCTGGCCGGCCGCAATTCCATCGGCGGGGCCATCAAGATGTACTCGGTGCGCCCGCAGGGTGACGATTCCGGCTCGTTCCAGGCGACCTACGGATCGTTCGACCGCCTCGACCTGCGCGGCATCTACGACGTGCGGCTGACCGACACGCTGGCCATGCGCGTCTCCGGAGTCAGCAAGAACGAGACCGGCTACATCAAGCGGCTCGACTACAACCTGACGCATCCGGGCACCAACGTGCCGACCCAGGCGCAAGGCCTCAATCCGGTGATCGGTCACGACGGCGGTGTCGCCATCTCGGCCGGAAAGATTGCCTTCCGCTGGCAGCCGAACGACAACCTCGACATCAATCTGTCCACCGACTACACGCGCGAACGCAACGATGCGGGCGTGTCGACGTTGCTCTATGCGAACGCGGCCGGCCTGATCAACAACGAGCCGGATCGCCCCTGGATGACCGGAACGGACGGTGCCGCGGTGCCCTACAACTGCCAGTTCGTTCCGTCCGGCCGCAACAGCTGCGACACCCTGAAAGGCTACGACCGGCGCTATGTCACCTACGGCACCTTCGCCGACCTGTATCCCGGCGATTCGCAGATGCCGTACAAGCCGCTGACGCTCGATCCGCATCGCGACATGGACAACTGGGGCGTCGCGCTCTCGGTGGAATGGCAGCTGAGCGAAGCCTTCTCCCTCACGTCGATCACCTCCTATCGTGACTACGAGACCGACTGGTCGTACGACGTCGACGGCTCACCGCTGACTTCCAACCTGCTGAACCAGACGCAGACCAACGAGCAGATCAGCCAGGAATTCCGCTTGAATGGCAGCGCGGGCATCGTCGATTTCACGTTCGGCGCGTTCTACTTCGACACCGACGGGTTCTACACGGCGCGCGTCGACATCCCGTATGGCGGACTCGACTTCGTCCACGGACCGGATCCGACCCCGTCCACCAACAAGGCGCTGTTCGCCAACGCCACGTTCAACTTCACGGACAAGTTCCACCTGACCACGGGCCTGCGCGAGTCCTGGGACAAGAAGGACTACGAATACAACCGGCACAACCCGGACTACTCGGACATCCAGGGTCCCTGCAACTTCTTCACGGGCGCGCAGCCCACCGGTCCCGGACCGACCAGCATCGGCAACCAGCCGAACTGCCTGCTGTTCGGCATCAACGGCACCACCGCGCACTTCAAGAACGACCAGCTCGACTGGCGCGCCGCGCTCGACTACCGCTTCACCGAGGACTTCATGGCCTACGCGCAGGCGGCGACCGGCTATCGCGCCGGTGGCTTCAACGCCCGGCCGTACTTCCCGAGCCAGGCCACGGCGCACGTGCCGGAGACGATCACCTCGTACGAGATCGGCTTCAAGTCCGACATGCTCGACAACAAGCTGCGCCTGAACCTCGCGGGCTTCTGGTTCGACTACAACGACATCGTGCTGCTGTCGACGTTCTGCGAAGACCTGCCGGTCGGCCAGCAGACGCCGTGCCTCAGGCCCAGCAACGTGGGTTCCGCGGAAGTCAAAGGCGCCGAGCTCGAGCTGGCGTACTTCCCGACCAAGAACTTCAGCATCGATGCCTCGTACAGCCTGCTCGATTTCAAATACACCGAGATCAACGAGGCGGCCGGCACCGGCGTGTCACTCAATGACATCACGCCGTACACGCCGGAGAACAAGGCGAGCCTGGGCCTGCAATACGACGTCGATGCGTTGTGGGGCGGCAAGCTGAGTCTCAGGGTCGACGCCTCGTACCAGTCGGAGATCTTCACCGAGGCCGGCAACGTGCGGTCGCTGGAAGTCTCGAGCACGAACGCGCGCGGTGCGCCGTACAGCCAGGCCGGCGGCGGCGGGCCCATCCCGGTGCTGGTCGCCGACAACCTGATCAGCGGCTACACGCTCGCCAATGCGCGCATCTGGTGGCAGTCGGAGCAGAGCGGCTGGGGCGCCGCGCTCGAGGTGCAGAACCTGACTGACAAGTACTACCTCGGCACCAAGGTGAACGATGCCTATGCGGTCGGCCATGTCTACGGGTCGCCCGGCAAACCTCGCACCTGGGCGGTGACCATCAGGAAGTCGTTCAACTGATCGGGGGATCACGC
>DASTHJ010000283.1:0-2473 GCA_035718265.1 Steroidobacteraceae bacterium
GGAGATGTCCGCGGGACCGTCCCACGGCTCCATCAAACTACTGTGGTACTGGTAGAACGCGCGGCGCGCCGGGTCCATCGAGGCGTGCTTCGACCACGGCTCGGGGATCATCATCATGATGGCGTGCGGCATCGAGCGGCCGGCGAGCACCATGAGCTCGAGCACGTTGTCGAACATCGAGGAGTCCGAGCCGTTCGGGTTGACGATCGGCGGGATCTTCTTGATGTCGTCGCCGAAGATCGGCGATTCGAACAGCGCCTCGCGCGCGCGCATCCAGTTGATGTTGCCGCGGAGCGTGTTGATCTCGCCGTTGTGCGCGATGCAGCGGTACGGGTGTGCGCGGTCCCAGCTCGGGAAGGTGTTGGTGCTGAAGCGCGAGTGCACCAGCGCGATGGCCGACTCCAGCAGCGGGTTCTGCAGGTCGAGGTAGTACTGCTCGAGCTGGTTGGTGGTCAGCATGCCCTTGTAGACCATGGTCTTGTGGGACAGCGACACCACGTACCAGTACTCCGCGCCGCCGATGGTCGAGACGCGGATCTCGTTGTAGGCACGCTTGCGGATCACGTACAGCTTGCGCTCGAACTCGTTCTCGTCGGGCGTGTCCGGCCCGCGGCCGATGAACACCTGGCGCACGAACGGCTCGGAGCCCTTGGCGGTCTCGCCCAGCATGGTGTTGTTGGTCGGCACGGTGCGCGCGCCGAGATACACCTGGCCCTCGGCCTGCACGACGCTCGCGAAGACCTCTTCGATCTTGCGGCGCTGCGTGGCGTTGCGCGGCATGAAGATGTTGCCGGCGGCGTAGTGACCGGGCTCCGGCAGGTTGATGCGCGCGTCCTTCTTGGCCACCTTCTTGAGGAAGGCGTGCGGCAACTGGATGAGGATGCCGGCGCCATCGCCGGTGTTGACCTCGGCGCCACAGGCGCCGCGATGATCCAGGTTCTTCAGGACCTGGATGCCTTGCTTGACGATGGCGTTCGATTTCTGGCCCTTGATGTTCACGACGAAGCCGACGCCGCAGGCGTCATGCTCGAACTGGGGGTCATAGAGGCCCTGCTTCGCAGGCGGGCCCAATCGAATCGCGGTCATTTCTCTTCCTCCAAACACAAACGCGCGGGGCGCACTCTCCCCGCGCTATGGGCTCACGCCCATAACTTCCTCGTTTTTCAAATGGTTATATCCGGAGGCGCAGCCGCGGAAGGCGCACTAAATCAGCAGATATATATGGAGACCGATCATACAGGTGGCCGCCCGTCGGTCAATGACCGGCTGAGACCAAAACGCCTCAGTTGCAGCCAGGCGTGGCCGAAGACCCCCGCCAGCACGATGGCGACGCCGGCGAAGAACCCGGCGTCGAGCTCGTGCGCTTCGCCGAGAAACAACACGGCGATCGCGATGGCGTACACCGGCTCCAGGTTGACCGCGAGCTGCGCCGTGAACGCGGACAGGTGCCGCAGGGCCGCCAGCGACAACACGAACGGAATCAGCGTGCAGGCCACGGCCAGCACCAGCAGCAGGGTCGCGTCGCGGACATCCGGCAGGACAAAGGGCGTGCTTTCCGGCAACAGCCACGGGCCGGCGAGCGACAGCAGCAGCAGGCCGGCGCCGAGCTCCAGCCAGGTGATCGCGGCCGCGCCGTGCTGCGCCAGGTGGCGCTTGTTGAACATGTTGAACAAGGACGCCAGCACCGCCGAACCCACGCCGACCCAGAAGCCGAGCTGCATGTCCGGCCGGATGCCGCCGACCACCAGCGCCACGCCCGGCACGACCAGCACGCCGAGCAGAAGATTATGTCGCTCGAAGCGCGTGCCCGTGAGCCACGGTTCGATCAGCGCCGTGACCACCGGCGCGAGCGCCATCGTGGTCGCGGCCACCGAGGCGTTGGCCAGTTTCACCGAGCCGTAGAACCCCAGCCAGTGCAGAGCCACCACGCAGCCGATGCCGGCGAACACCAGCATCGACCGCGGTGGAATGCGTCTCAACTCTTTCCACACGCGCGGCAGGCAGGCCAGCGCCAGCGTGACTAACAACATGCGCCACCACACCAGCGCCATGGCCGGCAGCGTGATCAGCTTGCCGAAGATGGCGGTGAAGCCCCAGAGCACCACGCAGACGTGTATCTGGAACAGCGCGCGGCGATGGGCATCCATGGACGCATTGTCGCGCGAGTCGTAAGTTGGGCGGCATGAGAATGCAGGGAGGGATGGCGGCGGTCGCATGCCTGATCGCCGCCGTGGCGCAGGGGCGCGGGTCCGGTCCGGACGTCGACGGGCTCGAAGCGTACGACCTGCCGACGTTCACCATCGTGACGCGCGACGAGGGCGCGGCCCGCCCGCTGCCGCGGCTCGCCGCGCAGCTCGACGGCGCGCTCGCCGGGCTGCTGGGTCGAGATGCACCGCGGCGCGCCGCGCCTAGCTACGTGGTGATCGTGCCGGAGAATCTCTGGCTGCACTTTCTGCGCCCGGGCACAGGCCTC
>DASTHJ010000284.1:0-2521 GCA_035718265.1 Steroidobacteraceae bacterium
GCCGCGGGCTTGAGCTTCTCCGCGTGTTCGCGCACGCGCGCCAGCGCGTCGTCGGCCCAGGTCTGCGCGAGCTTCTCGAAATCCACGTCGCAGTCGACGCGCGGCAGCAGCCGCTTGGCGCCGAGCTTGGCCAGGCGCTCGTCGACGATGCGGCCGGCCTCGCAGAACTTGGGATAGCTGGAGTCGCCGAGTGCCAGCACCGAGTACTGCAGCTCGGGCAGCTGCGGCGCACGCTTGGTGCCCAGGAATTCGTACAGCGCCCGCGCCTCGTCCGGCGGATCGCCGTCGCCGTGCGTGCTGATGACCACGTACAGCAGCTTTTCCTTGGCGATCTCGCGTGGCTGGTAGTCGCCCGCCTTCACCATGCGTGCCTGCACGCCGGCGGCCTGCACGGCGGCGAGCAGTTTCTCGGAGATCTTCCGGCCATTGCCGGTGTGCGAAGCCGAGATGATGGTGAGGGAAGGCGCAGCCTGCGCGGCCGGAGCCAACGCAGGCTGCAACGCGCCGGCGGCGGGGGCGCCGAGCACGTGACCGGTGATGGACGGCGCGCCGCTCGGCGTGGCGGCGGCGACGCCTGCAAAGTAGCCGGACAGCCACAGCAGCTGCTCGCGATCGAGACCGGTCGCGAGCTGCGTGAGCAGTCCCCGGCGCTCGTCCGGGATCGGAAACTTGCCCTGCAGGATGACGGCGCCGCTCATAGACCCGGATCCTGCTGGTGGAGGAAACCCTGGTTCTCGAGATAGCGCAGGATCTGCGCCACCGCACCCTCGACGCTCACGCGCGAGGTGTCGATGCTGACCTGCGGCGCCACCGGCGGCTCGTACGGCGAATCGATGCCGGTGAACTCGCGGATCTGGCCGGCGCGCGCCTTGCCGTACAGGCCTTTCGGATCGCGCTTCTCGCATTCCTCGAGCGAGGTCGACAGGTAGATCTCGATGAACTTGTCCTCGCCGATGCGCTCGCGGATGCGGGTGCGTTCGCTGCGGATCGGTGAAATGAAGGCCGTGAGCACGATCAGCCCGGCATCGACGAACAGCGCCGAGACTTCGCCGATGCGGCGGATGTTCTCGTTGCGGTCGGCCTCGGAGAAGCCCAGGTCGCGGTTCAGGCCATGCCGCACGTTGTCGCCGTCCAGCAGATAGGAGTGATGACCGCGCTGCACCAGCGCCTGCTCCAGCGCGTTGGCAATCGTCGACTTGCCGGAACCCGACAGGCCCGTGAACCAGATGACGGCCGGCTTCTGGCTCTTCTGGTTGGCGCGAATGGTCGCCGTGACCTTGGTGGGCTGCCAGACGACATCCGGGCTCGACTTCTGCGCGGGCGCGGCCGCGGAGTGGATCATGCCCGCGCCGACCGTGCCGAAGTGCATCAGGTCGACGATGATGAACGCGCCGGTCTGGCGCGAGAGCTTGTAGTCGTCGATGGGCACCGGCTCCTCGAGCGCGATGCGCACGCGCGCCAGGCCGTTGAGATCGAGCGCCTCGGCCTCGCGCGTCGACAGGTCGTTGACGTCGATGCGGTGCTGGATCGAATCGACCAGGCCCTTGACGTAGCGGCTGCCGATCTTGAATTCGTAACGCTTGCCGGGCAGCAGCGGCGCCTCGCCCATCCAGATCAGGTTGGCGTCGAAGGTGCGCGCCAGCGTCGGGCGATGCTCCGGATGCACCAGCACGTCACCGCGCGACAGGTCGATCTCGTCCTCGAGCACGACGGTGACGGCCTGCGCCGCGCCGGCCCGCTCGAGCGGTCCGTCGGCCGTGGTGATCTCGCGCACCTTGCTGGCCTTGCGCGAGGGCAGCGCCAGCACGGCGTCGCCGACGGCGATCTCGCCGCTCGCGATGGTGCCGGCGTAGCCGCGGAAGTTCGCATCCGGGCGGCTCACGTACTGGATCGGAAAGCGCAGCTCCTTGAAGGGATTGGCGGCAACCTCGATGCCTTCCAGCGCCTCGAGCAGCGTGCGGCCGGAATACCACGGCGTCTCCTTCGCGCCGCGGTGCACGACGTTCACGCCGTGCAACGCCGCGACCGGGATCACCTCGATGTTCTGCACGCCGAGCTTGCGCGCGTAGGTCACGATCTCGGCCGCGATGCTCTCGAAGCGCGCCTTGTCGTAGGCGATGCGGTCCATCTTGTTGACCGCGACGATGACGTTCTGCACGCCGAGCAGCGCCACGATGTGCGTGTGGCGGCGCGTCTGCACGCGCACGCCCTTCTCCGCGTCCACCAGCACCACCGCGGCCTCGGCGGTCGAGGCGCCGGTCGCCATGTTGCGCGTGTACTGCTCGTGCCCGGGGCAGTCGGCGACGATGAACTTGCGCTTCGCCGTCGAGAAATAGCCATACGCCACGTCGATGGTGATGCCCTGCTCGCGCTCGGCCTGCAGGCCGTCGACCAGCAATGCGAGGTCCGGCACTTCGCCGGTCGTGCCCCAGCGGCGGCTGTCGTTCGCCACCGCGGAAAGCTGGTCGTCGAAGACCTGGCGGGTGTCGTGCAACAGCCGGCCGATCAGCGTGCTCTTGCC
>DASTHJ010000285.1:0-3146 GCA_035718265.1 Steroidobacteraceae bacterium
TGGCGCCGTCGAGATCGACCACGTGCAGCCAGCTCGCGCCGAGCGCGCGATAGCGCTGCAGCAGCTCGTGCGGCTCCAGGTCGTAGCGCGTTTCGCAGTCGAAGTCGCCCTTCAGCAGGCGCACGCAGCGGCCGTTGCGCAGGTCGATCGAGGGGATGAGGATCATGCCGTCAGGTCCCTTCCTTCAGGAAGTTGGCGAGAATGCGCGCGCCCACCACGCCGGATCGCTCCGGGTGGAATTGCGTGCCGCAGAAATTGTCGCGCCGTGCCACCGCGGTGAACGCGACGCTGTAATCGGTGATGGCGACCGTGGCGCTGGAAGTCGGCGCCGCGAAGCTGTGCACGAAGTACACGTGGTCGAGGCTGGTGACGCCGTCGAGCAGCGCATCGGGGCGCACCTGCGTCATCTGGTTCCAGCCCATGTGCGGCACCGGTCGCCCGGGCTCGGTGCGCAGCCGGCCGATGGTGCCCGGGATCACGCCGAGGCAGTTCGCCGGTCCCTCCTCGGAGCGATCGAACAGGATCTGCATGCCGAGGCAGATGCCGAGCAGCGGTTGCGTGAGCGTCGGGATGAGCTGGTCGAGCCCCGCGATGCGCAGTCGCGCCATGGCGTCGTGCGCGGATCCCACACCGGGCAGCAGCACGCGTGCCGCACGCCGGATGACGTCGTGGTCGGTGGTCACGACCGAACCGGCGCCGAGTCGCGCCAGAGCCGCCTGCAGTGAAGCGATGTTGGCGCCGCCGCTGTCGATGATGACGACGCTCACAGCATTCCCTTGGTCGAGGGCAGTTCCCCGCCTTCGCGACGGAACGCCTGGCGCAGCGCGCGGCCGACGCCCTTGAAGCAGGCTTCGATCATGTGATGCGTGTTCTCACCGGTGATCGTCACGTGGATCGCGGCCTTGAGGCTCTCGGCCAGCGACCTGAAGAAGTGCGGTACCAGCTCGGTGGGCAGTCCGCCGACGGCCTCGCGCGAGAACCTGCCTTCGAAGACACCGTAGGCGCGGCCGGACAGATCGATGGCGACGCGCACCTGCGCCTCGTCCATCGGCAGCACGAAGCCGTAGCGGGAGATGCCGCGCTTGTCGCCCAGCGCCTGGCGCAATGTCTCGCCGAGCGCCAGCGCGCAATCCTCGACCGTGTGGTGCTCGTCGATGTCGAGGTCGCCGTTGCAATTGAGATCGAGCGCAAACCCGCCGTGCTTGGCGATCTGCTCCAGCATGTGATCGAAGAACCCGATGCCGGTGACCACCTTGATGGGCGCGGTGGCGTCCAGGTTCACCGCGACGTCGATGTCGGTCTCCCGGGTCTTGCGCTTCAGGCGCGCGCGGCGCTCGGTGAGCGCGCGCACGATGGCCGGCCAGGTCTCCTCGGCCGTGCCGTGCCGGCGCACGCGCAGGCCACGCACGCCGAGGTTGCGCGCGAACTCGAGATCGGTGTCGCGGTCGCCGACCATGGCGCTGGCGGCGAGGTCCACGGCCTGCTCGCGCACGTAGCCTTCGACGAGCTTGACCTTCGGCTTCCGGCACTCGCAGCCGTCGGACTTGTGGTGCGGACAGACGAACACGGCGTCGAACTCGATGCCCTGCGAGCTGAAGGCATCGAGCATGAACTGTTGTGGGGCGTCGAAGTCCGCCTGCGGGAAACTGCTGGTGCCCAGGCCATCCTGGTTCGTGACCATGGCGAGCTTGTACCCCGCGCCGTGCAGGGCACGCAGCGCCTCGAACACTCCGGGCATGAAGCGGATCTTCTCCAGTGCGTCGACCTGTTCGTCCGGCGGCTCCTCGATGAGCGTGCCGTCGCGATCGACGAACAAAACCTTGGTGGCGCTCACGCGATGCTCCGGATCAGTCGGTCGTTCTGCTCGGGCGTGCCCACGGAGATGCGCAGCGACTGCGGGGACACGGTGCGCATGTCGCGGATCAGCAGTTTCGCAGAACGCGTGGCGTCGAGCGCGGCCTGGGCGTCGGCGAAATCCGTCAGCAGGAAATTCGCGGCGCTCGGCCAGACCTTGCGCACGCCGGGTTTCGCGGCGAGGGCGATGCGCAGGCGCTCGCGCTCCGCGCGCACCTGCGCCACGCGTTCGCGCTGGATGGCGAGCTGCGCGGGCGCCAGCGTCGCGAACACGGCCTCGATGGTGAGCTGCGGAATCGAATAGGGCGGAATGACCTTGCTGAGCAGCGCCACGATGGCCGGATCCGCGAGCAGCGAGCCGACGCGCGCGCCGGCCAGCCCGAAGGCCTTGGACAGCGTCCGCAGGACCACCAGGTTGGAGAAGCGATCCAGGGATGCGGCCAGCGACTCCTCGCCGGAGAACTCGATGTAGGCCTCGTCGACGACGACCAGCGCCTTGCCGGCGAGAGCCGCGAGCAGCCGCTCGATGTCGCCGCGGGCCAATGCATTGCCCGTCGGATTGTTGGGGCTGCACAGGAACACGATGCGCGTGCGTGCATCGCAGGCGCGCAGCACGCCGTCGACATCGAGCACAAAGCCGTCGTCACGCCGCAGCGGCACCTCGCGCACTTCCGCGCCCTGGATGCGCGCGGCGACCGCGTACATGCCGAAGGTCGGCGGGCAGAGGATCACGTTGTCGACGCCGGCGCGGCAGAAGCCACGCACCACCAGATCGATGGATTCGTCGCTGCCGCGTCCCGGCAGCAGCTGCTCGGCGCGCACGCCATACAACGCCGCGAGTCGCGCCGCGAGCTCGTGCGGGTGCGGCTCGGGGTAGCGGTTGAGTCCGGCCTGCGAGCGATCGGTTTCGGCGCGCCAGGGCAGCTCGTTGGCATGCAGCCGGTCGAAGGCCGGGTCCCAGCTGGCGTGCGAGTAGGCCTTCAATGCCACGATTTCCGGCCGGGCCAATGCGAGGATGTCGCTCATGCGGCCCCCTTGGCGAGCGCGTCGAGGCGTACCTTCACCGCATTGCCGTGCGCGTCCAGTCCTTCCATGGCGGCCAGCGTGACCGCCGTCGGACCGAGGCCGCGCAGGCCTTCGGCGCTCAATTCCTGCACCGTGATGCGCTTCTGGAACTCGAGCAGCGACACGCCGCTGTACGAGCGCGCGTAGCCGAACGTGGGCAGCACGTGGTTCGTGCCCGAGCAGTAATCGCCCATGGACTCCGGCGACCACTCGCCGATGAACACCGA
>DASTHJ010000286.1:0-4456 GCA_035718265.1 Steroidobacteraceae bacterium
AACAACACCAGCATGGTGCGCAACCCGTAGTACGTGAAGCGCTCGAAGAACTCCGTCATGAAGAGCGTCGCCAGGCCGCGGGGATGTCCGAAGAAACTGCGGCTGTAATCGGGCGACACGACGGTCGTGCTCGTGGGATCACTCATCTTATTTGCCCCGAATTATTGTGGGCGCTGTTGCGCCGCGATGGGCCGGAGTCTGACCCAAGGCCACCGGCGCCAGCAAGGCACCCGGAAAATGGGGACATTCCTCGATTTCTAGAAAATGGGGACATTCCTCATTTCGCCGCGCAGCGGGCAAAAGGGGACGTACCTCTGCGAGGTGCGTCCCCTTTTGCTACGAAATGAGGAATGTCCCCATTTTCTAGAATTCGAGGAATGTCCCCATTTTCTCAGCCGGCGTTGGCTTCTTCCTTCTCGCGGGCCGCTTCGCTCTCGCGGCGCATTTTCTGCATGATGCGGGCCATGAACAGGCCGCCCTCGTACAGGAAGTACATGGGCACGGCCATGATGCATTGTGAAATCGCGTCTGGCGGCGTGAGGATGGCGGCGACCACGAAGATGCCGATGATCACGTAGCCGCGGTTCGCCGCGAGCTTCTCCACTTTCACCAAGTCGGTGAGCACCAGCAGGACCACCGCGACCGGCACCTCGAAGGCCGCGCCGAACGCGAAGAACATCGTCAGCACGAAATCGAGGTAGCTCGCCATGTCCGGCATGTAGTTCACGCCGCTGGGCGCCGTCAGCACCAGGTAGCTGAACATCACCGGGAACACTGCGAAGTAGGCGAACACCATGCCGGCATAGAACAGGAACACCGAGGAGACCAGCAGCGGCACGGCGAAACGCTTCTCGCGCCGGTACAACCCGGGCGCGACGAACGCCCAGATCTGGTAGAGCACCACGGGAATCGCGACGAACACCGCCACGTAGAACGCCACCTTGAACGGCGTCATGAACGGCGAGACCACGCTGGTGGCGATCAGCGAGGTGCCCTTGGGTAGTTTGTCGATCAGCGGCTGCGCGATCAGCGTGAACAGTTCGTTGGCGAACAGCGCACACGGGATGAACGCGATGAACACGGCGACCACCGCCTTGAGCAGCCGGTTGCGCAGCTCGAGCAGGTGCGACATCAGCGTGCCTTCGGCGAGCTGTTCCTCCGCTTTCTGCTCGTCGGCCATCGCGAACTCAGCGCGTTTCGCGCGCGGCGTCGGGCGAAGCCGGGGTCAGATCGAGCTCGCCCTGCGCGGCTGAGGCTTCCGCGACGGGGCCGCCCGGCGCCGGTGTCTCCGGGGCGGCAGCGCCATCCGCGATCGCGGCAGGCTCGGCAGTTTCGGAATGGGCTCCTCCGGCCGGCGGCTGCGCGGCGCGCTGCGACGCGTGCATGTGATGATCGGGCGGGTAGAACTCTTCTTCCTCGTCGGGCACCGGCGCGCCGGCGGCCGACGGCGCCGGCGGCTGCGCAGGCTTCGGCGTGAGCGACGTGTCGATGCCCGGGTCGATGCTCATCTTCGCATCGAGATTCGCGGCCTCTTCCTCGAGCTGCTCGCGAAACTGGCGCGCCATGGCGCGTGCACGTCCGACCCAGCGACCTACCTGCTGCGCCAGCTTGGGCAGCTTCTGCGGCCCGAGCACGACCAGCGCGATCGCGAAGATCAGCAGCAGTTCGGTGAAACCAACCTCGAACATGGATCACTCCGCCGGATGGCGGTCGAGAGAAACGCCGTGGACGATCAGGCCTTGTGCTCGCTCTTTTCCGACTGCGCCTTGGTGGAATCGGAAAATTCCGCGTCGGCCTTGAGCTGTTTGACAGACTCCTCGGCGTCGCCGTCGTTCATCGACTTCTTGAAGCCGCGCACCGCGGCGCCCAGGTCGGACCCGATCGTCTTGAGCTTCTTGGCCCCGAATATCAGCAACACGACGATCAGGATGACAATGAGTTCTTTGAAACCAATCGGGCCCATGAGCCGCTCCTGTAGGGGAAATACCCCGGAAACCTGCTTTGCAAGGACCGGGAATGATAAGTCAACAGAGCCCTGGATCTTAAGAAAGTTCGGGCCGGGCCGAGACGCCCATCACGCGGCGCCGGCGTCTGTTAAGTCGTTGTCATCGTTGACATCATTCGAGCCAGAAAGTCACCGGTCCGTCGTTCGTGAGTGACACGCGCATGTGCGCGCCGAACTCGCCGGTGGCGACCTCGGCGTGCCGTGCGCGCGCCAGCGCGACCAGCTCGTCGAACAGCGCGCGGGCGCGCCCCGGTTCCTCGGCGCCGCTGAATCCCGCGCGGGTTCCCTTGCGCGTGTCGGCGGCCAGCGTGAACTGCGGCACCAGCAGCAATCCGCCGCCGATGTCGGCGAGCGAGCGGTTCATGCGGCCGGCGTCATCCTCGAATATCCGGTAGGTCAGCACGCGCTCCAGCAGGCGCGCGGCGGCGGCGTTGTCGTCGCCGCGCTGCACGCCGATCAGCGCGAGCACGCCGCGGCCGATCCGGCCCACCGGCCGCTCCTCGACCGTCACTGCCGCCTCGCTGACGCGCTGGATGAGTGCAATCACGCCGCGATTGTGCCCGGTGGCATTTGCGCGCCCAAGTCCTTAATATCGCGGCCTGTTTTTGCGAGCTCAAAGGCTTGATCCAGTCATGGCATTGCG
This sequence comes from Steroidobacteraceae bacterium, assembly GCA_035718265.1. Classification (GTDB taxonomy): domain Bacteria; phylum Pseudomonadota; class Gammaproteobacteria; order Steroidobacterales; family Steroidobacteraceae; genus CADEED01. The sequence goes on from DASTHJ010000286.1 coordinate 2,649, forward strand.
CACTTCGGTCGTCGTTTCCGTCACGCTCCTGGCACTTGGTATTGGCTGCGCGGCGAACGCGCAGGACGCCCCGGCTTTCAACGGCGACGCCAAGCGCGGCCATGCGCTGACCTACACCTGCCTGGGCTGCCATGGCGTCTCTAACTACAAGAACGTGTATCCGACGTATTCCGTGCCCAAGCTGTGGGGCCAGCGTCCGGAATACCTGGTCGCCGCACTCAAGGCCTACAAGAGCGGCGAGCGCTCGCACGGCACCATGCACGCGCAGGCCAGCACCATGAGCGAGCAGGACATGGCCGACATCGCGGCCTACCTCGCCGGCCCGGACGTGCTGACGCAGTCGAAGAGCGACGTGCCGGCCGCGGCGCGCCCCGAGAAGAGCGAGGTCTGCCTGGCCTGCCACGGCACCAATGGCGTCGGCATCACGCCGGACTATCCGACCATCGCCGGCCAGCACGAGGACTACCTCGAGCGCGCACTGCACGACTACCAGAAGGGCGGCCGCAAGAACGCCGTGATGGGCGGCATGGCGGCCACGCTCAAGCCCGAGGAAATCAGGGAACTCGCCGCCTACTACTCGCGCCAGAGTCCCGCGCTGCAGACCGTGCCGAAGGCCGGCACGTTCATGTCGGCGAAATAACGCGCTACTTGCCGGCCAGCTGCTTCTCCAGGAAGGCCACGATGGTCTTCTGGTAGAAGTCGCGGTTCGGCTTCTTCTTGAAGCCGTGACCTTCGTCCCGCGCCGCGAGGTACCAGACCTCGCCGCCGCGCGCGCGGATCTTCGCCACCATTTGCTGTGATTCGGACGCCGGCACGCGCGGATCGTTCAGGCCCTGCACGACCAGCAGCGGCTTCGTGATGCGCGCCGCGTTGGTCAACGGCGAAATGCGCTGCAGGTAGGCGCGCATCTTCGGCAACCGCTCGTCGCCGTACTCCTCGCGCCGTAACGCGCGCCGGTAGGCCGAGGTGTTCTCGAGGAAGGTCACGAAGTTCGAGATGCCGACCACGTCGATGCCGCCGCGCAGCCGCTCGCCGAAATTGACCATCGTGGCGAGGGACATGTAGCCGCCGTAGGAGCCGCCCGCGACGAACACGTTGTTCGCGTCCAGGTCGCGCTGCGCGCCGATCCACACCAGCAGCGCGCCGATGTCCTTGACGGAGTCCTCGCGGTTGTCGGCGTTGTCGAGGTTCATCCAGGTCTTGCCGTAGCCCGACGAGCCGCGCACGTTGGGCGTGATCACGACGAAGCCCATCTCGCGCACCAGGAACTGCGTGAACGGGTTCCAGGTCGGCACCGCCTGGGATTCCGGTCCGCCGTGGATGTCGATGAGCACCGGGTGCGGGCCGGGCATGCTGCCGGTAGGCCGATAGACGAAGGCGGGGATCAGGCGGCGCTTGCCGCCGGCGCGGTCGAACGTCGGATAGCGGATCAGCTCCGCCGGCGCGAATTGCAGCGGATCGATCGCCCCGGCCTCGCTCTTCGTGTAGCGCACCACGGAATTGCGCTCCAGCTCGAGCACGAACACGTCGCGCGGCGACTGCGGGCTCTCGAGCGACAGCGCCAGGCGCTTGCCGGTGCGGTCGAAGCCGATGCGGCCGATGCGGCCCTCGGGCAGCGGCGGCACGATTTCCGAACGCTGCGCGATGTCCAGCACTGTGAGCCGGTGGATGCCGTCGACGTTGGCCACCCAGGCGAGATAGTGGCCGTCGTCGGAGCGGGCAAAGCTGTCGATGTCCCAGGGAATGTGGCCGGTCAGCACCTCGACCGCGCCGCCCGCCAGGTCGACGCGCCGCAGCTGCTCGAATTC
>DASTHJ010000287.1:0-10981 GCA_035718265.1 Steroidobacteraceae bacterium
GGCAATTTCGCGACCTATTACGGCATCAGCGTGGAAGGCATTCGCGGCATCGCGGCCGTGCTGCTGTGCGAGCTCGATGACCAGGGCCGCTTCGTCTCGGGCCGCCTCGAGCCGACCGTGCAGATCCGCCCCGCGGGGCCCTCGCCCGATCCCGCGCGGGCCGGCGTCACGCTGCTGCGCGAGCTCACGGAAGCGGCATTTCCGCAGGGAATGCTGAACATCTCTGCCGATGGATCATTGAGCCGCCGCGAGGCACCGTGAGGCCGGGCAAACGCGGGAATTCGTCACAGAACCGGTGACGGCCGGCGCGCCGGCGGAATGTTAAGATCGCGCCCCCGAGAAGAATACGACCTGTCTCCCAGGGAGTCTCACATGAACCGCAAGATCTGCTCATTGGCGCTCGGCGCCATGGCCGTGCTGGCTGGCGCAAACGCGTTCGCCGCGCTGGACGAAGCCGAGAAGATGTACGTCGATCGAATGCTCAAGGGTAGCTGGGTATCGCTGCGCGACGTGGCGCAAAGCCTCTACAACACGGGCAATACGAACACCGAAGTGCTGGACATCACCGCGGAGACGCTGCTCGAGCGCTATCAGCGCGCCGGCGAGGACCGGGATGCAGTCGATGCCGTGGCCTGGATGTGCCGCGCGCTCGGCGCTTCCGGCAACAGCCGGTACCGCCCGGTGCTGGACCGCGTCGAGAACGACAAGTCGGTGCATCGCAAGGCACGGGGCCATTGTGAAAAGGCCGCCAAGGGATTGCCGAAGGCCGTCAGCAATCCTTACGTTGCCGGAACCGTGAACCTGGAGGCATTGCGCAATCCGCCACCGCCCCCGCCGCCGCCAGCTCCCGCCGCCAAGGGCAAGAAGGGTGCGAAGAGCGCCGCCGCGGCACCGGCCGCGCAGCTCGCGCCAGCCGCCGCCCCGGCACCCGCGGCTGCGCCCGCGGCGAAGACGGTGGACTTCTCGGTCATCAAGGAAGGCATGAGCCAGCAGGAAGTCGACGCGCTGATCGGCCCGCCCACCGCACAGACGCAGCGCATGACCGGCAAGCAGTGGCAACCCTTCAACTTCGGCGCGCGCGACCTGCAGCGCCTGTACTACCTGTACAAGGGCGTGGGACGCATCGAGTTCTCGATGAAGTCGGGATACGAAGGCGTGTTCCGCGTGATCAAGGTGTCGCCGGATCCGGCCGAAACCGGATATCCGTAACGTCGACTGATTCCGGTCGATCGAAGCGGCCGCGGTTGCGCGGCCGCTTCATCCACCACCGCAGGGTCCGCTGAACGACCCCGACGCCGAGGTGATTACTCCGTGTCGTCCGTGATGTTGCGGAAGTCGACGCCGAGCGAGCGCAGCTTGCGATACAGGTGCGTGCGCTCCATGCCGACGCGCTTGGCGAGCTGGCCGACCTTGCCGTTGCAGAGCAGCAGCTGCTGCTGCAGATAGGCACGCTCGAACTGCTCGCGCGCCTCGCGCAGCGGCAGCGCCAGCAGGTCCTGCTTGACCAGCGGCTCGGCCGTCGGCGCCTGCGCCGCCAGCTCGCGCTCGATCTCCTCGAGACGGATCTCCTCGCTCCCGCCCTGCAGCAGCAGTCTCTGCACCAGGTTCTTGAGCTCGCGCACGTTGTCGGGCCATGGATAGTTGCGCAGGCGATTCTGCGCGGCCACGCTGAACTTGCGGAATGTCAGGCCTTCGCTGTCCACCAGCCGGTCCACGTAGTGGCGCAGCAGGTCCGGCACGTCCTCGGTGTACTCGCGCAGCGGCGGCACGCGCACGATCAGTGTGTTCAGGTGCGCGAGTAGGTCGCGGCGGAATTCCTCGCTGCGCGTCTCGATGCCGGGACGCGCCGAGGACAGCAGCCGCGCCTTGAACGTCACCGGCGTGGTGCCGCCGACGCGCGTGAACTGGCCGCTCTCGAGTGCGCCCAGCAGCGCGCGCTGCGCGCCCGCCGGCAGGTCTTCCAGCTCGTTGATGAACAACGTGCCGGCGCCGGCGCGCTCCAGCACGCCGGGCGCGACCTGGCCGTCGGATTCCGTGCCGAACAGCACCTGCTCGGCGCCGTCGCCGCGCAGCGTGCTCGAGATCAACGTGACGAACGGACGCGAGGCGCGCGGGCTGGCGTCGTGGATGAAGCGCGCGAAGGCTTCGCGCCCCGTGCCGGTTTCGCCGACCAGCAGCACGGGCGAATCGTTGGTGGCGATCTGCGCGAGGTCCGAGCGCAGCTGCTGCATGACGCGGCTGCGGCCGACGGGCACGCCGGGCGAGGCGGCCAGCAACTTGCCGGCGTGGCGCTTGCGCTTGCCGGCCTCGAGCGCGCGTTCCACGGTGCGCAACAGCTTCTGCAACGACAGCGGCTTCTCGACGAAATCGAACGCGCCCAGGCGCGTGGCTTCGACGGCGGTCTCGACGGTGCCGTGTCCCGACATCATGACCACCGGGCACGAAGCCTCGGCCGACTGTCCGGACCATTCGCGCAGCAGCGTGATGCCGTCGGTGTCGGGCATCCAGATGTCGAGCAGCACCAGGTCCGGCAGCTGGCGTGCGCGCGAGGCGCGCGCCTGGCCGGCATCGCCGGCGACGTCCACGTCGTAACCTTCCTCGGAGAGGATTTCCTTGAGGAGGCCGCGAATGTCGGCCTCGTCATCGACCACCAGAATGTGTGCGGCGCTCATGCTCGCTCCTTCCTGGGTTCAGCGCGCCATTCGCGCGCGACCAGCTGTCGGGATCCGTCGGTTACGGGCAAGGATACACGCACGCGCGCGCCGCCTTCCGGCCGATTGTCGGCCTCGACGCGGCCGCCGTGCTCCTCGACGATCTTTTTCACGATCGCGAGGCCCAGTCCCGTTCCCTTGGGCTTGCTCGTGACATAGGGATCGAACGCGCGTCCCAGGACTTCGCGCGCGAACCCGGGTCCGTTGTCACTTACCGTAATCGTGGCATACGCCGCCGAACCCGGCGATTCCAGCTTCGTGGCCACGAGCACGTGCCCGTCGGCGGAAGACTCCACGGCTTCGACACCGTTGACGATCAGGTTGTTCAGGATCTGGCGCACGCGCCCGCGGTCGGCTTCGACCTGCTCGACGTTCGGATCGAGATCGAGGTCGATGTGCACGGCGGATTCCTGCACGCGCAGCAGGTCGGCGACCTCGGTGACCAGCGCATTCAGCGGAAAGCGCGTGACCTTCATGTCGGGTGCGCGCGCGTATTCGCTGAATGCATTGACCATGGCCTTCATGGCCTCCACCTGCTGCACGATGGTGTAGGTGGCGCGGTCCAGCACCTGGGCGTCCTCCCCCTGCATGTGTTCGAGGTAGCGACGCCGCATGCGCTCCGCCGAGAGCTGGATCGGTGTCAGCGGATTCTTGATCTCGTGCGCGAGGCGTCGCGCCACTTCGCCCCAGGCCGCGTCGCGCTGCGCCTGCAGCAGCGCGCTGATGTCGTCGAACACGATCACGTAGCCGCCCTGCCGCTCGGCGTCGTTGTCCGCGTGCTCGTCGCCCGGCAGCGGCGTGCAGGCGCACACCAGCACGCGGGCGCCGGCCAGCTCCGGCCTGAGCTCCATCTGCTCGCGCCATTCCTCCTCGCCGCGCGCGAGTCGCGCGCTCACTTCGCTGACGAAGCGTGCGTAGCGCGGATTCTCGCCGGCCAGCGCCGCCAGCGGCCGGCCGATGCCCTGCTCGAGATCGACGCCGAGGATGGCACTGGCGGCGTGGTTGGCGCTGCGCAGCACCAGGTCGCGGCCGATGGCGACGACGCCGGTCGTCAGGCGCGCCAGGATGATCGACAGGCGCTCGCGCTCGCGTTCCACGGCCTGCTGGCTGCGCGTGGTCTCCTCGCGGGCGCGCCGCAGGCGCTTGGTCATGTCGTTGAACGAATGCACCAGGAAGCCCATCTCGTCGCGCGACGGCAGCGGCAGGCGCGTGCCGAAATCACCCTTGCCGACCGCGCGCGTGCCGGCGATCAGATCCTGCACCGGCCGCGTGAGCTTCTCGGCGGAGTAGATGGCACCGTAGATTGCGGTGAGCATGGCGAGCAGGAGCACCAACGTGAGCGTCAAACGAAAGCTGTTCTTCACGGGCTCGCGCTGCGCGGACAGTTCGCCGTGCTGCGAATAGGAACGTTGCACGGCCTCCGAGAGTCGCGCGAGCTGCGGCGGCACCGGGTACAGCGCAACCACGAAGCGACCTTCACTCGTGCCCGGTGTAGCCGCGATAGGTGCGGCGGTGTTGATCAGGTAGTCGCCTTCCGACAGCGGCTCCAGGCTCCAGTAGGTCGTGCCGCCCGCCATCGCGCGCGTGATCTCCGGCGTGGCGTAGTGCGGCAGGTTCGTCGACGAGAAGCCGGCGCTGCTCGCCGCCATCACCTGGCCGAGCGAGCCGTACACCACGACCTCGAGCGCGCCGCTCTCCACGCGATGCGCATCCGTCGCCATCGCCAGGTTGGTCGACGGATTGTCGGCGAGCTCGCTGGCGAACAGCTCCGTGTTGCGCGCGTACTCCTGCATGCGCACTTCCATGGCCGACTTCGACAGCTCCAGCGCGTCAGTCAGGCCCTGCTTGATCTCCACCTTGAACCAGCTGTCGATGCCGCGGTTCAGGAACTCCAGCGAGAATAGATAGACGATGATCAGGGGCGCGATCACCAGCGAACCGAAGATCGCCACCGTGCGTGCCGTCAGGCGTGAACCGGGGACCTGCGCACGGAACGCGCGCACCAGCTCGATGATCTTGCGCGCCAGCAGCACGCTGACCGTGACCACCGCGATGGCGTTGATCAGCAGGATCCAGGCCTGCAGCTTGCTGTACTGCACCGAGTTCTGCACCGACAGCGCGAGCAGCAGCAGCAGGCCGCCGCTCACCAGCACCCACAGTGCGATGAGTCCGAGGGTGCCCAGTCTCCTCAGCGCGGCAGGGACCATGAGAACCACTCGCTTTCCCGATGCCAGTCATCGGTCCAGAAGAGCAGCACGCGCAGCGTGTCGGGCAGGCGTCCGCGACGCACGCCGGCGCGCAGGTTGACGCGGTACTGGCGGTTCGGCGACAGCTGGGGCGCGAGCAGGAATGGCCAGGCCTCCACGGTGCCGAGCGCTTCGAGCGCCTCCTCGAGCGTGGCGTAGCTGTGCTGTTCGCTGCCGGTGCGCGGGCTCACGTCACGCGTGACGTAGCGGTCGCTGACCGCATGGTAGGCGAGTTCGCGCTTCAGCGTGTACTCGGCAACCGTCTCGTCCACCCAGAAGCGACGCTCGCGCGACACCACCACGTCGAGATCGAAGGTGAGCGTCAGGCCGTCCTTGAGCGCGGCGCGGATGTCGTCGTTGACGGGATAGGTGATGCGCGCGAACAGCTGGTAGACCCCGCCCTGGTCGGGAACGGCGTAGGCGGAGCTCACCTCGAGCAGGCCGTCGAGCGCATCGGCGCGCGACACGGAGGCGACGCCCGAGGCCGCGGCCAGCGCGAGCAGCGTCAGCAGGATATGCGCACGGCGCGAATGCATCAGCGGCTCTTGGCTCCCTCGGAATTCCTTCTCAGCACGCGCGCATAGTAGAAGCCATCGGTGCCCGCGTCGCCACCCGGCAGCAGCTGCCATCCCACGGCGCGCTCCACCAGGCCCGGAGGCCGCGGCGCACCTTCGGTCCAACCGTACGCCTGCGCGTCGGGCTGATCCGCCAGGAAGGCTGAAAGCACCCGCTCGTTCTCTTCGGGAAGTACCGAGCAGGTGCAGTAGATCAGAGTGCCGCCGGGGCTCAGTAGTTCGAAAGCCGTGTCGAGAATCTGCCGCTGGCTCGCGGCGAATGCGCTCACGTCGTCCGGGCGTCGCAGCAGCTTGATGTCCGGGTGGCGGCGGATCACGCCGGTGGCCGAACACGGGGCATCCACCAGCACGCGATCGAAGGATCGGGGAGCCAGGGACGGTGGCCGTCGACGCAGGTCCGCCGCGAGCAGCAGCGCCTGGCGGCCGGCCCGCTCCAGGTTGTCCCGCACCCGTTGCAGGCGCACGGCATCGTCGTCCGCGGCCACCAGCTCGGCCAGGTCGGGCATGCGCTGCGCGATGTGCAGGGTCTTGCCGCCGGGTGCCGCGCAGGCATCGAGCACGCGCATGCCGGCGCGCGCGTCCAGCAGCGGCGCCGCGAGCTGTGCGCCGCAATCCTGCACCGACACCGCGCCGCTCTCGAAGCCCGGCAGCACCTGCACGGCTGCCGGGTGTTGCAGCACGACCGCGTCGGGATTCCATTCCACGGCGTTCGCCTCGCGGCCCAGTGCACGCCACGCGCGCAGGAAATCCGCGACGCCGAGCTGCGCGGGGTCGAGCCGCAGAGCCATCGGCGGATGCTGGTTGTTAGCCGCGAGCATGGACTCGGCGCGTTCACCCCAGGCCTGCGTCAGCGCGTCCACCAGCCAGCGCGGATGCGCATGGCGGGCCGCGGGGTCGGTATCCACCTGCGCCAGCAAGGCAGCGCGCTGCGCGACGAAACGGCGCAGCACCGCGTTGACCATGCCGCTGGCGCGCGTCTCGCCGATCACGCGGCTCGCGTCCACGGCGAGATGCACCTGCGTCTGCGGGGCGCCACGTGAATACTCGACCTGGTGGGCGGCCGTGACCAGCAGCGCCGCGAGTTTCGGCGACAGCTCGCCGAACGGCCGGCTGAGCAGCGGTTCGAGGGCCGGCGCCAGCCGCAGGTACCAGCGCAGGGTGCCGAGCGCGACCGCGCGCACCGCGGCGCGATCGGTGCGGGCCTGCGCAGCCTCGAGCGCGATTTCCGAGGAGCGGCCCTGGTGCACGACCTCGTGCACGGCGAGCGCCGCCTGTGCCAGCGTTTCGGCGCCGGGCGCGTGCCGCGCACGCCGCGGTGCGGCCGCCCGGCGCGCCTGCGGGCGCCGCGCACTCACGCTTCGAACCTCAGGCCGGCCACCCGCACGGCGTTCGCGAAATCGCGTGCCGATACCGGTCGCTTGCCGGCGCGCTGCAGCTCGTGGACGGCGAGCACGCCAGTACCGCAGGCCACGCGCAGTCCGTCCTCGGCGAGACCCAGCAACAAGCCGGGCGCTGCGTCCTGCGCGGTGGCATCGGCCACGCTGGCGCGCAGCAGCCGCAGGCTCTCGCCGGCCAGCCGGGTCTCGGCCATCGGCCAGGGATTGAATGCGCGGATGCGGCGATCGATCTGCGTCGCGCTCTGCGTCCAGTCGATGCGCGCCTCCGATTTCTCGACCTTCGCCGCGTAGCTCACGCCGCTCGCCGGTTGCGGGCGCGGCAGCAGCCGGCGCGTCACCAGGCCGTCGATCGCCTCGAGCAAAGCGGCGGCGCCGAGCTCGGCGAGCGCGTCGTGCAGGTCACCGGCCGAATCGTGCAGGCCGATGGGATGTCGGCGTTCGAGCAGTACCGGACCCGTGTCGAGCCCTTCGTCGAGCTGCATGATCGACACGCCAGTCTCGGCATCGCCGGCCAGCAGCGCCCGCTGGATGGGCGCCGCGCCGCGCCAGCGCGGCAGCAGCGAGGCATGGATGTTGAGACAGCCGAACCGCGGTTGTTCGAGCACGACTCGCGGCAGGATCAGTCCGTAGGCGACCACGACCAGCAGTTCGGGGCGCCACTGCCCGAGCGCCGTGCGCCCTTCCGGCGTGCGCAGCGTCGCAGGCTGGGCCAGCGGCAGGCCGTGCTCCAGCGCGAGTAGTTTGACCGGCGAGGCGCGCAGCTCGCGCCCGCGACCGGCGGGACGATCCGGTTGCGTGAGCACGCCCGCCAGCTCGTGCGGAGAATCCAGCAGCGCGCGCAGGGCGGGCAGCGCGAATTGCGGCGTGCCCGCGAACGCGATTCTGAGCGAGGTCATCCGGGTGCCCGAAGGCTCAGGGCATCAGTAGGCGCGAGCGGCGGTGCTCTCGCGGGTTCGTACCGCGCGCTCCTTGCGGTCCTTCTCGAGCTTCTTGCGGATGCGCTCGCGCTTCAGGTCGGACAGGTAGTCGACGAACAGCTTGCCTTCGAGGTGATCCATTTCATGTTGCAGGCACACGGCGGCCAGCCCCTCGAGATCCAGCTCGAAGACCTTGCCGGTTGCATCCTGGGCACGGGCGCGGACCCTGGCCGCGCGCTTCACTTCGTCGAATACCCCCGGCACCGACAGGCATCCCTCCTCGGTCACCCCCGTGCCCTCGGCACTGAGGATTTCCGGGTTGCAGAACACCATGGGGGCATCCTTGTTCTCGGAAACGTCCATGACGATCAAGCGCTTATGAAAATCCACCTGGGTGGCGGCCAGCCCGATGCCAGGGGCGGCGTACATGGTTTCGAACATGTCGGCGACCTGCGTGGACAAGGCCTGATCGAACACCTCGACGGGCGTTGCCCTGGTGCGAAGACGGGGGTCCGGGTATTCGAGAATTTGCAGGCGCGCCATGAAGTTCCGCTCGATTGCTGCTAATGTTTGGACGATTTCGCCGAGGACAAGGTTCGCGCAGGGCGCTGGAAGGTCTTGGTCCCGTGATCCAGCGCACAGACTTGACAATAGATCGAGCCCATCGTGCCGCCGCGGATTATAACAGTGGGGTCCGCTTGCCCCACCCACAGTTGAGGAGTGGAGGATGTCTTTCAATCAAGAACTTACGAAGCAGCGCGCGTTGCTGACGACGCCGCGCGTGCTGGGTCTCCTGGCGTTCCTGGCAGCCGCCGTACTGCTGGTGGGATGCCAGTCCGCCCCCGAGGAGCAGTCGCAGGCCTACCAGCCGTCGACCGTATCCACGGGCGCGGCGGATTCTTCGGCGGACGTCGCCGATGACATGACGGCCACCGAGGCGGCGATCGCCGCCATGAATGAAATGCAGCCGGCCGAGGCCCCGCAGCAGACCGCGCAGCTCCTGCGGCCCGATGCGCCGATGAACTACACCGTGAAACGCGGCGACACGCTCTGGGACATCGCCGCGGTGTTCCTCAAGGATCCGTGGTTCTGGCCCGAGATCTGGCAGATCAATCCGCAGGTCGAGAATCCACACCTCATCTATCCGGGCGACGTGCTGTCCCTGGCGTACGGTGGCAACGGCGATGCCCACGTCAGCATTTCCCAGTACGGCGCCGCGCGCCTGCAGCCGCGCCTGCGCAGCGAGCAGCTCGACGGTCCGATCGATACCCTGCCGTTCTCGGCGATCGCGGCCTTCCTGTCCAAGCCCAGCGTGATGACCGAGGAGGAAATCCTCGCGGCCCCGCACATCCTGGCGTTCCGCGATCAGCACATGATCGGCGGCACCGGTCACGAGGCGTACGTCGAAAAACTGGATGCACGGCTGAACCAGCGCTACCTGGTCATGCACGTCGGCGAGCCGATCGTCGATTTCGAGACCAACGACCTGGTCGGTTACCAGACGGACTACGTCGCGACCGCCGTGGTCAACAACCCCGGGAAGATCACCAAGACCGTGCTGACCGAAGCGGCGCGCGAAGCGCTGCGCGGCGATCGCCTGATCGAGCAGCAGGGTGAGACGCCGCTGACCTTCACCCCGCACGCGCCCAAGACGGCCGTGGACGGCCACATCATCGCGCTGGCCAACGAGGCCACCGAGGTCGGGCAATACCAGATCGTGGTGTTGAACCGCGGCAGCAAGCACGGCCTTTCGCCGGGAGCGGTGCTGGCGGTCGATCAGCGCGGCGAAGTCGTGAACGACGTGTGGAGCAAGCGTCCGTTCGGCAAGGAGCCGTTCGGCAAGGCGGTGGAGCTGCCGTACGAGCGCTCCGGCACGCTGATCGTGTTCAAGGTGTTCAATCGCGTGAGCTACGCGCTGGTGATCGGTGCGCGCGCACCGATGCAGGTGGCGGATCGCGTGTACAACCCCTGACGCATTTCTCGACATTCCGACGAGTAAGGGCCAGCCATCGTGCTGGCCCTTTCGTTTTAGGCTGCCGCCATGGAGATGCACGCCGACTCGCGGTGGCGCCTGGCGATCGCCGCGCGCACGCCGGGGTTGTCCGCCGCCGCGCTGGCGGCATTGCAGCGCGCCGACCCGCGCCTCGAGCTGCTCGAGCGGCCGGAACGCGACGCGCTGGCGCGTGCCGGACTAACTACCGCCGGCATCGACTGGCTGCTGCGGCGCGACCTCGCGCCGGTGGAAAGCGACCTGCGCTGGCTGGAGAGCAACGCCGGCTCGCTGCTCGCCTGCACGGAACCGGCCTATCCGCAGATGCTGCGCGACTCGCCCGATCCGCCCGCCACGCTGTACGTGCGCGGCAACGTGGCGGCGTTGAGCGAGCCGCAGATCGCCATGGTCGGCAGCCGTAATCCGACAGCCGGCGGGCGCGCCACGGCGCGCGATTTCGCGGCGCGCTTCGCGCGGCTTGGTCTCACCGTCACCAGCGGCCTGGCGCTGGGCATCGACGCGGCCTGTCACGAAGGCGCGCTGGGCGCCGACGGACTCACCATCGCGGTCATGGGACGCGGCCTCGACGAGATCTACCCTGCCGGGCACGGCGGGCTCGCGCAGCGCATCGCGGCGGCAGGTGCACTCGTGTCGGAGTTCCCGCCGGGAACGCCGGCACTGGCCGCGCACTTCCCGCAACGCAACCGCATCATTGCCGGCCTCGCGCACGGCACCGTGGTCGTCGAAGCGGCGCAGAGATCCGGTTCGCTGATCACGGCGCGCCTCGCCGGCAACGCGGGAAGGGAGGTGTTCGCCCTTCCGGGCTCGATACACAATCCTCTGGCGCGGGGCTGCCATGCGCTGATCCGCCAGGGCGCCAAGCTCGTCGAAGACGTGGATGACGTGCTGGCGGAGCTCAAGATTTCCCTTTCCGCCCAACTAGTTGCAAGCGCGCCCGAGGCCGCCGGCGAGGCCCGCGGAAACGGCCCCACGTTGGACAAGGCATACAAAATCCTGTTAGATGCGCTCGCCTTCGAGCCGGCAAGCGTCGACAGCTTGATCGAACGCACGGGTCTGAACAGCGAATCGATCGCCTCGATGCTGCTGATTCTCGAGCTCGACGGGCACGTGGCGCCGCATCCCGG
>DASTHJ010000288.1:0-5473 GCA_035718265.1 Steroidobacteraceae bacterium
GCCGCGGAGACGTTGCCGTCGGTGGCCCGCAAGGCCTGCTGGATGTGTTCCCACTCCAGTCGGCTCAGCGGGATCATCGTGTCCGGATCCTCGGGGACGGCCGTCGCGTCCTCGGTGAGCGCGCGCATGATGGTCTCGACGTTCACTGGTTTCAGCAGGTAGTCGTCGGCGCCGAGCTTGATGGCTTCCACGGCGGTCGCGACGCTCGCGAAACCCGTCATCAGCAGGATGCGCATCCGAGGCCGCGCGGCGCGCAACGGCTGGATGAGCCGCAGGCCGGATTCCCTGCCGATGCGCAAGTCGACGAGTACGAAGTCGAACGGCTGGGCAGCGGCGCTCGCCAGCGCACCGTCGATGCTGCTCGCCGTCGTCGCCGACACGCCGCGCCGCAGCAACGCCTTCTGCAGCGCGCGCAGGAACATCTCGTCGTCGTCGACCAGCAGACCGTTCATGGTTTCACCGTGCCCGGCAGGCGGAACGAAACGGCGACCCCCTGGCCGCCCGGCGCCTGCTGCATGGACAGCTCGCCGCCGAGGTTTTCGACGGTGGCGTGCGACAGTGCGAGGCCGATGCCGAGACCTTCCGGCTTGCTGGTGCGGAACAGCGTGCCGGGCAGCAGCGGCACGGTCTGGTTGAAACCCGGCCCATAGTCGCGGATGTGGCCAGACAACGTGTCCCCCTGCACGTCGAGCGAGAGATCGACGGCGCGATTGCCGGCGTGCTCGCCGGCGTCCGCCGCGTTGTTGAGCAATGCCAGCAGCAGGTGCCCCACCGCGGGATTCACCAGTTCCTCGCCGCTGGCGCTGCCGGTGCGGCGCAGATCGATGGTCGGCCGCACCAGTTGCCAGCGGTCGATGATGCTCTCGAGCTTCACGGGATTCGCGAGCCCCGGCGTGCCGGAAGCCGCCGGCATCGCCAGCTCGCGCACGCGCACACGGCATTGCGCGAGCAGTGCCTGAATGACGGTGAGCTCTTCGCGATCCGCACCGCTGCTGCGCTCCGCCAGGTCATCGGTCATCAGGGTGAGCGTCGCCAGCGGCGTGTTCAGCTCGTGCGCGACCGAGGCGGCATGCGTGGCGAGCACGATGATGCCCTCGTTGCGCGCGAAGCGCTCGCGCAGGCTGGCTACTTCGCGTTCGCGCTGGCGCCAGGCAGCCGCGACCCGCGCGAGGAACACCAGGATCACCACCGCCGAGACCAGGAAGTTCACCAGCATGCCGGCCATGTGCAGGTTGAACACGTCGCCCATGAGGCCGTGCACGTGCGGCAGCGGTCGGGCCACGGCGGCCGAGACGCCGTAGCCCACGATGGCGAGAGTCGCCGTGGCCCACACCCAGGTCCCGGGCAGTACCAGGATCGACATGGCGATCGGCAACAGGAACAGCGACGAGAATGGATTCTCGATGCCGCCGCTCCAGCCGACCTGCCAGGTGAGCACCGCGATGTCGACGGCGAGATGCGTGAACACCTCGACGGATGACACATCGCCCGCGCGCCTCGCCCGCCACGTCGCGAAGACATTGAACAACGCGAGCATTGCGACACCGCTCCACAGCGGCGTCGCGGCGAGCTCGACCTGCATCGGGCCCAGGACCGCTGCGATGGTCACGGCCTGGCCGGCGATCGCCAGCCACCGCAGATGGCAGAGCTGCCGCAGGAAAGACTGCGATGCTGACCCGTGAGGCATTGCGGATGTCAGTCCAGTGGGACCCAGGGACGCAGATGATCGGCCAAACAGGCCAGCGCGTGCCAGACGGGTGCATGTCCGGAGGCTGCCTGCGTCAATTTGCCGCAGGTATGACGAGCAGGCGCTTCCTAGAATTTCCGCCAGGCGCTGCGGCGCGCCCGAAGTCTTCACGGGCCGGAAATGATCCCCAGGTCTCCGAAAACGATCGCCTTACTTGGCTGGGCCGCAGCGCTCGGTCCCGCCGCAGCCGTCGCGGCGGATGCGCCGGCTTCGCGCGATCCCGAAGAGGTGCTGGTGGTCGGCCAGCGCGACGCGCCGATCACCGTGGTGCCGCGCGGGCTGTCGGTGTCGCTGGGCGAACGACAGTTCGAAGCCATCAATGTCCAGAACGTCGAAGACCTCATGAAGTACGCGCCGGACTTCTACGTGCGCAAGCGCTTCGCCGGCGACGACAACGCGGTGGTGGCGCTGCGCGGCACGAACACCGTGCAGAGCGCGCGAACCCTGGTGATGGTCGACGGCTTCGTGGTCTCGAACTTCCTCGGCAATTCGTACGGCTTTCCGCCGAAGTGGAATGTCGTGGGGCCCGCCGAAGTGCAGCAGTTCGACGTCGTGTATGGACCCTACTCGGCCCGTTACGGCGGCAATTCGATGGGCGGCATCGTCTCGGTCACCACGCGCGAGCCCACCAGGACGGGCGGCTACCTGGCGCTGCAATCCTTCGCCATGCCCTTCGAGGAATACGGCGTCGACGAGACCTTCGAGGGATACAGCGTCGAGGCAGGCGGCACGTGGAAAGCCACATCCAGTCCCTGGAGCCTGCGCGTCGGCGCGCGGCACTTCGACAATGTCGGCCAATCGATGACTTACCACCTGCTGACGCCGGCCGCGGGCACCGGCACGCCCGTGCAGGGCGCCTTCGACGATCCGCGGCTGGCGGCTCCGGTGTTCGGCGCGGCATCGCCCGTGCACGTCACGCAGGATCAACTCCGGCTGCGTCTGGGCTACGCGGGCGAGCGCTGGAAGCTGGACGGGCTGTTGTTCGGATGGCTCACCCGCCAGGACCTCACCGACGCGCGCAGCTTTCTCACCGATGCCGATGGCGACCCGGTGTACCAGGGGCGCGTCGACTTCGACGGCGTCACGTACGACGCGACCGGCCTGGTGCTTGCGCGGGTCGAGCGCCGCGAATATCTCGCCGGCATCAAGGCCACCGGGCAGGTCGCGCGGTGGGATGCCACCGTCAACCTGTCGCACTACTGGATCGGCTCGCAGGACACGCGCACGTCGCGCGACCATGCGAGCGGCGTCGCCGATGGTCCTGGCACGATCAGCCTGCTGGATGAGCCCGGCTGGTGGACGCTCGATGCCGGCCTCGAAAGACGCTTCGCGCATCACCGGCTCGCCTTCGGCATCAATGCCAACCTGTATCAGACGCGCCAGGACAATTTCGCGACGACCGATTGGCGACGCGCCAGCTCGCCGGTGTTCTCCTCCGCCACGTTCGGCAGCACGCGCACGACGGGCATCTATGCCGAAGACGAGATTTCGCTCGGCACCCGCAGCTCGCTCACGCTCGGCGGGCGATTCGATCGCTGGGAAGCCCATGACGGCGGCATGGGTCAAGGGCTCCCGGGCGCGGTCGTCTTCGACACCTATCCACGCCGGCACGACGGCGCCTTCAGTCCCAAGCTCAGCCTGCGGAGCACATTGGGCGCGGACTGGAACCTGCAACTCAGCCTGGGCGAAGCCACGCGCTTCCCCACGGTGGGCGAGCTTTTCCAGGGCCGCTTCGACGACATCACGCGCACCATCGATCCGCAGAGTTTCGATCCGCACCTGCGCGCCGAGCACTCGCGCGACGCGAACCTGATCCTGCGACGGCACTTCGGCAAGGTCAGCCTGACTTCCAGCCTGTTCTACCAGGACATCGACGACGCGATCTTCAGCTTCTCGGGCCTGAACCAGTTCGGCACCGTGGTCTCGAGCTTCAAGAACATCGACCGCGTGCGCCAGTTCGGCCTGGAGCTGATGGTCGAGGCGCGCGAACTGTTCATCGACGGGCTCGACGTGGATTTCAGCGTCGTGCGCCTCGATGCGCGCACCGTGCGCAACGAGGCCAATCCGGCCGCGGAAGACCAGAAATTCCCGCGCATCCCGGACTGGCGCGCGAACGGCAATCTCCGCTACCGAATGCCGAGCGGCCTCACGGCGTCGCTCGGCTGGCGCTATGCCAGCCGGCCCAACTCGGACCTGTTCGGGCTGGTGCGCGGTGATGCCTATGGTTACCAGAGCGAGTACTTCTTCGTCGACACGCGCGTGTCGTGGGACGTCAACGAGTCCATGCAGATGAGTCTCGGCGTCGACAATCTCACCGACGCACAGGCGTACGTTTCGCACCCGCTGCCGCAACGCACCGGCTTCGCCGAAGTCAGGATGAAGTTTTGAACGGAGCGCATCGATGAACGCGACGACCTGGCGCGCCATCTGGCGCTGGCACTTCCACGCGGGACTGTTCTGCATCCCGTTCGTCGTGCTGCTGGCCATCACCGGATCCATCTACCTGTTCAAGCCGCAGATCGATGCGATCGCCGACCGTGACGTCGACCGCCTGGCGCTGAGCGGCCCGGCCGCGAGGCCGGCTGCACAGGTGGCCGCCGCCCTGGCAGCGCTGCCGGGATCACGACTCGAGTCCTACGAATTGCCGCGCGAAGCCGATGACGCGGTACGCATTCACCTGCGGCTGCCCGATGGCGCGCGCCGCGTGGCCTGCGTGCATCCGCAGACCCTGCAGGTGCTCAAGATCGTCGCGCCCGGGGATCGTCTGACCGAAATCGTGAAGACCCTCCACGGCGAGCTGTTCGCGGGCGAGACGGGCTCGATCGTCGTCGAGCTCGCCGCCTGCTGGGCCATCGTGATGATCCTGACCGGCCTGTACCTCTGGTGGCCGCGGAATGCGCAGGGTCTGGCCGGTGTGCTCTACCCGCGGCTGCGCGCTGCCAATGGCACGTTCTGGCGCGACCTGCACGCAGTCACCGGTGTGTGGATTTCCTGTCTCGCGCTGTTCCTGCTGCTCACCGCGTTGCCGTGGACCACGGTGTGGGGTGGTGCTTTCAAAGGACTGCGTGGCATCGCCGCGGGCGCCGAGGTCCGACAGGATTGGGCTACGGGACGTGCCAATGCGCCGGATGAACACAGCGAGCATCGCGGGCACGCGATCGGCGACGTGATCCTGTCCGTGCCTTACTCGCTGGACGAAGTGGTGCCGCGGGCGGCCGCCCTGCGGATCGCCCCGCCCGTGCTGGTGGTGCCGCCGTCTTCGACGCGGCACGAGTGGACGATCCGTGGTGAGTCGCAGAATCGTTCCTTGCGCCGCGAGCTGTCGATCGACGCGCATTCCGGGGCGATCGTGCGTGACCAGGGTTTCGCGCAGCGTGCGCCGCTGGATCGCGTGATCGGCATAGGCATCTCCGCGCACGAAGGGCAGCTGTTCGGGCTGGCGAACCAGCTGCTCGGCCTGCTGGCCGCGCTCGGCCTGATCACGCTGTGCGTGTCGGCGGTCGTGCTCTGGTGGCGCAAGAAGCCGCAGGGCGAGCTCGGCGTGCCCGCGCCCAGGGTCGCGGGCTTCCGCCTCGAGCGTGGACTCGCCACGTTGATCCTCGCGCTCGCGCTGCTGTTGCCGGTATTCGGTGCATCACTGCTGGTGGTCGCGGCCGCGGATCGCTGGCTGTTCACGGCCACGCGCACCGCGCGATGACTCGCGCCTGCGCGTCTGCATCGTCACTC
>DASTHJ010000289.1:0-10633 GCA_035718265.1 Steroidobacteraceae bacterium
ACAAGGGCACGTTGAAGAACCAGGGCAGGGTGGTGATTCCGACGTCCACGTGGAAGGTGGCGGTGATCCTGCCGCACGATGCGGGCCTGGCATCCATCCACGACTATCGCGACCTGCAGGTGATCGCGGTCGACATGCCGAACGAGCCGGGCGTGCGCAACGTCGACTGGCACACCTATCTGACCACGGTCGATGCCATCGAGGCATCGAGCGGCTACGACCTGCTGGCGCTGCTGCCCGACGACGTCGAGAACGCGGTGGAAAGCAATACGCAGCCGCCGATCGCGGCGCTCAACGGACCCGCGAACCTGGAGGCGGGCGTCGCCGGCACGTTCAGCGCGGCGGGTTCACTGGATCCGAACGGCGCGATCGCCGCGTATGCCTGGGACTTCGGCGACGGCGGCACGGCCAGCGGCGCCGGCGTCACACACGCGTTCGCGCACGCCGGCGTTTACGACGTGCACGTCGTCGTCACCGACGACGACGGGCTCACGGACGGCGAGACGCTGCGCGTCACCGTGACCGGGGTGGACGCGCCGCCGGGCGCCGCGCTCGACGCGGCGCTGCAGCTCGTCGATCAGCTGATCGAGGGCGGCAAACTACCGCGCAACATCGGCGCCGTGCTGCGGGCAGAGATCGTCGCGGCGCGGGAGCTGCTGGCGCGCGGCAGGAATCCCGCCGCGGCGGCGCTGCTACGCACGACGGTGCTCGAAATCGACCTGCTGGTCCGGTTGCGGGTGATTCCCACGGCCGCGGCCGCGCCGCTGCGCGCGCTGCTGGTGCAGGTGATCGGCAGCTTGCGCTGAGCACGCTTCAGAGTTTCAGGATCCAGCGCCGGCGGTGACAGACCAGCAGGATCAGCAGCAGCACCAGCAGCCCGCACAGGCCGAAGGTCAATGACGCCAGACGCGGCTCCATGAACTGCGAGAACCACGCCTGCCCGGCGACGCGCAGCGAACGCCGCGGCGCGCCGATGAACTCGTGGTCGATCAGCGGCGCGATCAGGAAACAGAGGATGTAGGCGAGCAGCGGGTTCTCGCCGAAGATGCGCGCCGGTGCGAACAGCGGGCGCACGCCCGGCGCCTGCGACACCGGCATCAGCACGCCCAACAGGGCCAGCGAGAAGCCGCTGCTGAACAGCGCGAAGGTGCTGGTCCAGAGGTTCTTGATCAGCGGGCAGTAGGCCTGGAATGCGAGGGCCGCGGCCATCATCACGGCGCCCACGACGATCCCCGTGACCGCGGGAAATCCGAAACGTCCGCGCGAATGGGCGATGCCGACCAGCGCGCCGAACAGCACGTTGAAGCAGGACGGCCAGGTCGAGAGGATGCCCTCGGGATCGAACACCACCTGGCCGTCCACCGGCCAGTGCGGGAAGAAGTGCTCGACGCCGATGACGGCGCGGTCGACTACCGGCGGCCAGCTGCCCACCGGATCGAAGCGCGGTGCGCCGTAGCCGGGCACCGGCACGAAGTACAGCAGCACCCAGTAGCTCACCAGCACCACGAGCGCCGCGATCGCAATCGGCCGCGCGCTCAGCCGGAAGTCCGGCCGGCGGCGCGCGGTCCAGATCATGAAAATGCCGGCGAGGCCGTAGCACAGGCCGATGCGCTGCAGGACGCCGGGGATGCGCACCGTGGCGAAGTCGAACTTCGGGTAGAGATTCAGGAAGAAGCCGATCGCCACGAGCAGCAGGCTGCGCCAGAACACGTGGTTCATGAGTACCGCGGCATTCGCGCCGCGCGCTGCCCGCCGTTCGAATGAAAGCGGCACCGCCACGCCGATGCAGAACAGGAAGGCGGGCGCGACCATGTCGATCAGCGTGCCGCCTTCCCACTTCGCATGTTCCAGCCAGGAGTAGTTGGACTCCCAGGATCCGGGGCCGAGATTCAGCAGCATCAGCATGATCGTGAGACCGCGGAACACGTCGAGCGCGTCCCAGCGCGAATTCAGGTTGGCCATTGAACCCCTCAGGTCGGCAGCCGGAACAACCGGCGCGCGTTGTCGGTGGCCGTCCTGGCGAGGATTTCCAGCGATTCGCCACGCGCGGCCGCGATCGCGGCCGCCACGTGCGGCAGGAAGTGTGGCTCATTGCGACGCGATCTGGGCGCCGGTTTCAGGTCACGCGGCAGCAGGTAGGGCGCGTCGGTCTCGATCAGCAGGCGATCCGCGGGAATGCCTTTGACGACTTCGCGCAGGTGCAGGCCGCGCCGCTCGTCGCAGATCCAGCCGGTGATGCCGATGTGCAGTCCAAGCTCGAGATACGCATCGCGCTCCTGCTCGCCGGCCGTGAAGCAGTGTGCGACACCGCTCGCGAGTCGCGGTGCGAACTCGCGCAGCATGGCGAGGAAATCTTGGTGTGCGTCGCGCTGATGCAGGAACACGGGCTTGCCGGTCGCGACGGCGATTTCCAGCTGCCAGCCGAAAGCGCGGCGCTGCAGGTCGCGCGGTGAGAAGTCGCGAAAATAGTCGAGACCGCATTCACCGGCTGCGACCACCGCAGGGTCGCGCGCCAGCTCCTGCAAGGCCGCGAGTGCCTCGTGCGTCAGGTCCGCCGCGTGGTGCGGATGCACGCCGGCCGTGGCGAACAGGACTCCCGGATGCGCGTGCGCGAGCCCGATGGCCTTGCGCGTGCCGTCTTCGCTCGCGCCGGTGACGATCATCTGCCGTACGCCGGCGGCGGCGGCGCGTTGCATCACCGCATCGCGGTCGGCGTCGAAGCTGTCGTGCGCGAGGTTGACGCCGATGTCGATGAATTCCACCGCGCGGATTCTAGCCGCCCACTAACTACGGCGTGACGGCTGCTGTCGAATGAAGATTCTGTCATTCGACCTATCAGGGGCGCGGCATGACAGATGACAGATGTTCGGCCCCGGGAATTCCTTTACTCTTTGCGCCTGCCGGAAAACTGGTTGAAAAACCGGCAGGCAAATACTTAGCGTATTCAGGAACTTGGAGCACATGCCTCTCGATTCAGATTCACTCAGTTCCTTGCGCATCGATCGCTCCGTGCCGTCCTCGGGCGCAGGGCTGGGAAAGCGCCTCATCTATATGGGAATCGCGATCGCGCTCGTGGCAGCGGTCGGCATCGGACTGTGGCTGTGGCTCGGCGGCAGCACCATCGAAGTGAACACCGTGGTCGCCGAAGCCGAGAGCGGCGGCCAGAGCCTCGGCAATTCCGTGCTGAACGCCTCGGGCTATGTGGTCGCGCGTCGCATGGCGACGGTGTCGGCCAAGGTCACCGGCAAGATCCAGGAGATCTACGTCGAGGAAGGCATGGAGGTGAAGAAGGACCAGGTGCTCGCGCGCCTCGATCCGGTGAACATCCAGACCGTGCTGACCATGGCGCAGCGCCAGCTCGAAGCTTCGCGCCGCAATCTCGCCGAAACGGAAGTGAGACTGGCCGATGCGCGCCGCACGCTGGCGCGCAACGAAGAGCTGGTGAAGCAGAAGCTCATCAGCCAGGCGGCGCTCGATACCTCGCGTGCGGACGTGAACGCGCTCGCGGCGCGGCTCGAGGCCGAAAAGGCGGACGTCAAGGTCGCCGAGAGCCAGGTCGCGATGCGCAAGATCGACTACGACGACCTGCAGGTGCGCGCGCCGTTCTCCGGCGTGGTCATCTCCAAGGATGCGCAGCCGGGCGAGATCGTCTCGCCGATGTCGGCGGGTGGGGGTTTCACGCGCACCGGCATCGCGACCATCGTCGACATGGACTCGCGCGAGATCGAGGTGGACGTCAACGAGGCGTACATCAACCGCGTCAAGCCCGACCAGCGCGTCGAGGCGACGCTCGATGCCTACCCGGACCAGACCCTGTCGGCGCACGTGATCAACATCGTGCCCACGGCGGATCGCACCAAGGCCACCGTGCGCGTGCGCATCGGCTTCGACAAGCTCGAACCGCAGATCCTGCCGGACATGGGCATCAAGGTACGCTTCCTCGACGATCAGCCGGTGCAGGCGAACGCCAGCCAGGGACCACGCATCCTGGTGCCCACGGTGGCGATCCAGCGCGAGGGCGGCGACGCTTTCGTCTGGATCGTGAACGACGGCCGCGTCGAGCGGCGCGCCGTGACGCTCGGCCCGGAGAGCGAAGGCAACACCGAGGTGCTGGCCGGCGTGAATTCCGGCGAGGAACTGGTCTCGCCGGTGGTGGCGGGGCTCGAAGACGGCGGCAAGGTCAGGCTCGCCGAGGGCAATGGTTAGTCAACGCAGAGGGACAGAACATGGCGGCCGTGGAACAGAACAAGTCCGATCCGATCGTCGCGCGCCTGCGCGGCGTGGCCAAGCAGTACCAGCGCGGCAGCGAGATCGTGCCGGTGCTGGAGAAGCTGGATCTCGACCTGCCGCGCGGCGATTTCGTCGCGCTGATGGGGCCCTCGGGTTCGGGCAAGACGACGTTGCTGAACCTGCTCGGCGGCCTGGATCGCCCGACCACCGGCAGCATCGAAGTGGAGGGCCTGGCCATCGACCGGCTCTCCGACGGCGCGCTCGGCCGCTGGCGCGCCGACAACGTCGGTTTCGTGTTCCAGATGTACAACTTGCTGCCGGTGCTGACCGCCGAGCGCAACGTCGAGCTGCCGCTGCTGCTCACGCGGCTCGGCAAGGCCGACCGGCTGAAGCGCGTGCACACGGCGCTGTCGCTGGTGGGCCTCGCGGATCGCATGAAGCACAAGCCGAAGGAGCTGTCCGGCGGCCAGGAGCAGCGCGTCGGCATCGCGCGCGCCATCGTGACCGACCCGACGCTGTTGTTGTGCGACGAGCCCACGGGTGATCTCGACCGCAAGTCCGGCGACGAGATCCTCGACCTGCTGCAGGCGCTGAACCGCCAGCACGGCAAGACCATCGTCATGGTGACGCACGATCCACGCGCGGCGGAACGCGCCAACCGCACGCTGCACCTGGAGAAGGGCCGCCTGGAGCGGGAGTCGAGCTGATGCTGAAGTGGCTGCCGCTGGTGTGGGCCAACCTGAAGCGCCGCAAGCTGCGCTTCGCGTTCACGCTCATTTCCATCCTGCTGGCCTTCCTGATGTTCGGCATGCTGGACGCGCTGCGCACCAGTCTCTCGCAGGCCATCAACCTGGCCGGCGCGGACCGCCTGATGACCATGAGCAAGGTCAACATCACCGTGTCGCTGCCGCGCGGCTACTACGAAAAGGTCAAGGCCGTGCCGGGCGTGCGCGCAGTGGTCCCATTGAACTGGTTCGGCGGTCTCTACAAGGACAGCAGGCAGCAGCTGCAAGTCTTTCCCACCGATCCGGAGCAGCTGGTCGCGGTGTATCCGGAGCTCAAGATCAAGCCGGAGGAATTCGCGGCCTGGAAACGCGACCGCCAGGGCGCGATCGTCGGTCCGAATCTCGCCAACACCTTCGGCTGGAAGGTGGGCGACCGCATCCCGCTGCGCTCGGACATCTGGCGCAAGCAGAACGGCGGCGACACCTGGGAGTTCAACATCGTCGGCATCTACGACTCGAGCGGTTCGGGCGTCGACAAGTCGACCGTCTACTTCCATTACGACTACTTCAACGAATCATTGCAGTACGGCAAGGACCAGGTGGGCTGGATGGTGGTGCGCGTCGAGGATCCGAAGCAGTCGGACGCGCTGGCCCGGCGCATCGACGCGATGTTCGAGAATTCGCCGTTCGAGACCAAGACCGCGACCGAACGGGAATTCATCAAGCGCGTGCTCGAGCAGATGGGCAACATCGGGCTGATCCTGGTGTCGGTGACCTCGGCGGTGTTCTTCACGATGCTGCTCGTCACCGCCAACACCATGGCCCAGTCGGTCAGCGAGCGCACGAATGAAATCGGCGTGCTGAAGACACTGGGATTCAGCGGTCCGTCCATCCTCACGCTCGTTCTCATGGAGTCGCTGTTCATCACGTTCGTGGGCGGCCTCGTGGGGCTCGGGCTGGCTTGGCTGCTGGCGAGCGGCATGGGCGAGGCCATCAAGGACTATTTCCCGGTGTTCACGCTCACCGCGGGCACCTTCCTGACCGGCATTGCGCTCATGCTGGTCTTCGGCCTGATCACGGGCCTGTGGCCGGCGCTGACCGCCATGCGCCTGCGGATCGTCGACGCGCTGCGGCGGGTCTGAGGAAAGCATCGGGGAGGATGACGCATGTTCCGCTGGCTACCCATCGTCTGGGCGAACCTGAAGCGGCGCAAGCTGCGCCTGGCGTTCACCTTCGTGTCGATCCTGCT
Organism: Steroidobacteraceae bacterium; assembly: GCA_035718265.1. Classification (GTDB taxonomy): domain Bacteria; phylum Pseudomonadota; class Gammaproteobacteria; order Steroidobacterales; family Steroidobacteraceae; genus CADEED01. Next base: position 6,205 of record DASTHJ010000289.1, read on the forward strand.
GGCCTTCCTGATGTTCGGCATGCTGGATGCGCTGCGCACCAGTCTCGCCGGCGTCGTCAACGTGGTCGGCGCGGACCGCATCCTCGTGCAGAGCAAGATCAGCATGGTCGTGCCGCTGCCGCGCGGGCACTACGAGAAGATCCGCGCCACGCCGGGCGTGAAGGCGGCGGCCTCGTTCAACTGGTTCGGCGGCATGTACCGCGATGCGAAACGCCCGATCCAGATGCAGGCCACGGAGCCCGAGGAGTTCCTCGAGGTCTATCCCGAGGTGAAGCTCGCGCCCGCGGAGATCGCGGCCTGGAAGCAGAACCGCCAGGGCATGATCGTGGGAAGCCTGCTGGCGCAGGCCAACGGCTGGAAGGTCGGCGATCGGGTGCCGATCCGCTCGCAGATCTGGCGCAAGCTCGACGGCTCGGATACCTGGGAGTTCGACATCGTCGGCATCTACGATGTCACCGGCGGCGGCGTGAACAAGGCGAGCGCGTTCTTCCGCTACGACTACTTCAACGAGTCGCTGCAGTTCGGCCGGGACATGGCCGGCATGGTCGCGGTGCGCGTCGCGGATGCGAAGCAGGCGAGCGCCGTCGCGGCGCGCATCGACGCGCAGTTCGAGAACTCGCCCAACGAGACCAAGACCGCCACCGAGCGCGAGTTCGTCAAGCGCCTGCTCGAGCAGGTGGGTGACATCGGCTCGATCCTGGTGTCGGTGACCGCGGCGGTGTTCTTCACCATGCTGCTGGTGACCGCGAACACCATGGCGCAGTCGGTGAGCGAGCGCACCAACGAGATCGGCGTGCTGAAGACGCTCGGCTTCGGCGGCCGCACCATCCTCTCGCTGGTGCTGCTCGAGTCGCTGTTCCTCACGCTCACCGGCGGCATCGTCGGGCTGGGCCTGGCGTGGCTGCTGGCGCGCGGCGTGGGCGTGGCCATCAAGGACTATTTCCCGTCGTTCCACATCGGCGTGGCGACGATGATCATGGGCGTGGCGCTGATGCTGGCCTTCGGCCTCGTCACCGGCGCCTGGCCGGCGCTCACCGCGATGCGCCTGAAGATCGTCGACGCGCTGCGGCGTGCCTGACCCGGAGTAACCATGGCAAATCCATTCGCGCAAATCGCAGCCGTCACCGGCATGAACCTGCGGAACATCCCGCAGCGCTGGTCGTCGTCCCTGGTCGCGGTGCTCGGCATCGGCGGTGTCACGCTGGTGCTGATCGCGCTGCTGTCGATCGCCGCGGGGTTCCAGGCGGCGCTCGAAGGCAGCGGTTCCGATGACGTGGCCATCATCATGCGGGCCGGCACGACCAACGAACTGTCGGGCGGCTTCGGCACGGACACCGTGACCGTCGTGGAAGACGCGCCCGGCATCAAGAAGGCGGTGGCCGGCAAGAACGTGGCTCCGGCGCTGGTCGGCAAGCCCATTCTCTCGCCCGAGCTTTACGTGCTGGTGGACGGCAAGATGAAAGGCAAGGACGCCAGCACCAACCTGCCGCTGCGCGGCGTGAGCCCGATGGCGCCGCTGGTGCGCAAGAGCTTCGAACTGGTCGAAGGCCGCATGTTCAGGGAAGGCACCAACGAGATCATCGTCGGCGACGGGGTCGTGAAGAGTTACGACGGCCTGGACGTGGGCCAGAGCGTGCGCTGGGGCGGCGGCACGTGGACCGTGGTCGGCCGCTTCACGGACAAGCAGGGCATCGCCGAGTCCGAAGTGTGGGGCGACACGCGCGTGGTGCAGCAGGCCTGGCGCCGCGGCAACAGCTTCCAGTCGATCCGCGTGAAGCTCGAGAACCCGGCCGCGCTGAAGACGCTCAAGGACGCCCTGTCCAAGGACCCGCGCGTGCGCGTGGACGTCAAGTCCGAGCGCGCGTTCTACGTCGATCAGCAGAAGCTCATGTCGACCATCATCAACTACGTGGGCTGGACGCTGGCCGTCATGATGGGCGTCGCGGCGCTGTTCGCGGCGTTGAACACGCTCTACAACGCGGTGGCCAACCGCGTGCGCGAGATCGCGACGCTGCGGGCGCTCGGCTTCGGCGGTTTCCCGGTGGTGGTTTCGGTGCTCGTGGAGGCCATGATCCTCGGCGCCGTCGGCGGGCTCATCGGCGGCCTGCTGGCGCGCGTGTTCCTGAACGGCATGCACAGCTCCACCATGAACTGGGCCTCGTTCAGCCAGATGACGTTCGCCTTCACGGTCACGCCGAAGCTGATGCTCACCGGCATCATCTACGGACTCATTCTCTGCTTCATCGCTGGCATACTCCCCGGCATCCGGGCGGCGCGGCTGCCCATCACCTCGGGCTTGCGCGAGTTGTGAAGAACGGACGGCGACGGATTCTCGGCATCGGTGTGGCGTTCATGACCGGAGGGCTGCTGCCTCCGGCTCTGGCGCAGGCCAACTGGGCGGACATCGAGGGCCGCATCCAGTATGCGTACTACACCGACGATGCGCGCGCGCTGAACAGTCTCCTGACGTCGCTCAGGCCCAGGCCGGCCGAGGCTGGAGAGGGCGCGGCGCCCGAGGATCGGGTCATCCGCTCGTACTTCCGCGCGCTGGCGCACTACCGCCTCGCCCAGGTGCTCAGCACCAGCCGGAAGTCGCAGGCGCGCAGTGCCATCGATGACTGCGGCGACGAAGTCGACAACGCGATCGACGCCCTGCCCAAGGTGCCGCTCGGGCTGGACGAGCCTCCCGAGGCGCGCCACCAGCGCGCCGAGGCTTACGCGCTGGACACGGCCTGCACGCTCGCCGGCCGCGAAATGAGCTCCATGCCGTTCGGCGGCGGTCGCATCGGCGCGCGCATCGACGAGGCGCTGAAACTCGAGCCGAAGAATCCGCGGGTGCGCCTGGTGGAAGCGCTGGCCGCATTCGACCGGGCCGGCAAGGACGCCGCGGCGCGCGCGGCGGCCGTGCAGCAGCTGCGCGCAGTCACCGAGATGTTCGAAGCGGCGCGCACCGAGGCATCCAGCACGCCGGAATGGGGCGCGGCGGAGGCCTATGCGTTCCTGGGTCGCGCGCTGTTCGATCAGCGCGATCTGGTCGGTGCGCGCGAGGCGCTGGAGCGCGCCCTGCTGATCGCGCCGGACTACAAGTTCGCACGCCGGGTGATGGCGCAGATCACACGTTAGCGGGGCCGATCCACTGCATCCTGCCATGCCGTACCCGCGATTGTTTGCTCCGCTCGATCTCGGGTTCACGCAACTCCCCAACCGCATCGTCATGGGTTCGATGCACACCGGGCTCGAAGATCGCGCGCGCGATTTCCCCAAGCTCGCGGCGTACTTCGCGGCGCGCGCACGCGGCGGCGCCGGGCTGATCGTCAGCGGCGGCATCGCGCCGAACATCGCGGGCTGGGCCAAGCCGTTCGCGGGCAAGCTCTCGAGTCCGCGCGAAGTGCCGCGACATCGCCTGGTCACCGACGCCGTGCACGAGGCGGGCGGCAGGATCTGCATGCAGATCCTGCACACGGGGCGCTATGCCTATCATCCGCTGGCGGTGGCGCCGAGCGCGTTGCGCGCGCCCATCAATCGTTTCAGGCCCCGCGCGTTGTCCTCGGACGGCGTGCGCGACCAGATCGCGGCGTTCGTGAACTGCGCCTCACTGGCGCGCGAGGCCGGTTACGACGGCGTCGAGATCATGGGCTCGGAGGGCTACTTCATCAACGAGTTCCTCGTGCCGCGCACCAACCAGCGCACCGACGAATGGGGCGGATCGTTCGAGAATCGTGCGCGGCTCGCGCTGGAGATCGTGCGGCAGACGCGCCGCGCCGTCGGGCGGGACTTCATCATCATCTTCCGCATCTCCGGTCTCGACCTGGTGGAAGGCGGCGGCACGGGCGCGGAGGTGGAATGGCTGGCCTCGCAGATGGAGGAGGCCGGCGCCAGCCTGCTGAACACCGGCATCGGCTGGCACGAGGCGCGCATTCCCACCATCGCCGGCGTCGTGCCGCGCGGTGCGTTCGGCTGGGTATCCGCGCGCATCAAGGCCGCGACGCGCCTGCCCGTCATCGCCACCAACCGGGTCAACATGCCGCGCGAGGCGGACGCGCTGCTGGCGAGCGGCGCCGCGGATCTCGTCTCCATGGCGCGGCCGTTGCTCGCCGATCCCGATCTGCCGCGCAAGGCACGCGAGGGGCGCGAGGACGAGATCAACACCTGCATCGCCTGCAACCAGGGCTGCCTCGACCGCATCTTCGAGAACGATCGCGCCACCTGTCTGGTGAATCCGCGCGCGGCATATGAAACCGAGCTGGTGCTGGAGCCCGCGGCATCGCGCAAGCGCATCGCCGTGGTGGGCGCGGGACCCGCGGGCCTGGCCTGTGCCACGGCGCTGGCCGAACGCGGTCACGCCGTGACGCTGTACGAAAGTGCGCCGGAGATCGGCGGGCAGTTCCGCTACGCGCGCGAGATACCGGGCAAGGAGGATTTCCACGAC
>DASTHJ010000290.1:0-4365 GCA_035718265.1 Steroidobacteraceae bacterium
TCGTTCTTCGAGGCCGAGACCACGGTCAGCGAATGGTCGCGGGCGCAGCGCCATGGCGAGCGCGTGCCGCTGTCGCTCGACTACCTGATGGCGAGCCTCGGCATTCCGTTCCTGTTCCCGCCGATCTGCCTGCAGGGCGAATACTTCGGCGACGGCGCCATGCGCCAGACCGCGCCGCTGTCGCCGGCGATCCATCTTGGCGCCGACCGGCTGCTGGTCATCGGCGTGCGCCCGACGAGGCTCGACGAGATCCCGCGCTTCATCGCCTCCGATTCGCCGCCGACTCCCGGACAGCTGTTCGGCTACATGCTGGACACGCTGTTCAGCGATCAGATCTCGGCGGATCTCGAGAATCTCACGCGCATCAACCGGCTCGCGTCGCTGGCCGGCGAGTCGCTCGGCGCGCGCCAGATCCGCACGCTGATGATCACGCCAAGCCTGGATCCTTCCGAACTGGCCGTGCCTCACGTCCGGTCGTTGCCGGTGTCGTTGCGCGCGCTGATGGGCATCATCGGCGCGCGAGGTCCCGCGGGCAGCCTGCTCGCCAGCTACCTCATGTTCGAAGCGTGCTACACGCGCGAGCTCATCGAGCTCGGATATCGCGACACCCTGAACCGGCGCGACGAGCTGCTGGCCTTCCTGACGTGAGCGAAACCGGGCCGATCAGCGTGTCGTCCGCCGTCGAGGTGTGGATCGCGCGGGACTCGCTGCTCGACGCGCCCGGCGTGGGCGCGCGACTCGCGCAACTGCTCGCGCCCGAGGAGCTCGCGCGGCGCGACCGCATGGCATTCGAGAACGGCAAACGCCAGCAATTGCTGACCCGCGCCATGCTGCGCGAAGCGCTGTCGCGCAGCGTGCCCGAGGTCGCGCCGCGCGAGTGGCGCTTCCTGCGCGGCCCGGGCGGCCGGCCCGCGCTCGCGCCACCCTTCGATTCGACGGGGCTCGACTTCAATGTCGCCCACTCGCGCGGGCTGGTGGCGGCCGCCATCGCGCGTGCGGGGCGGGTGGGCGTCGACGTGGAGACGCTGGGCGAGCGGGTGCCGCTGCACGTGGCGTCGCGCTACTTCGCGCCGCGCGAAGTCGCTGCGCTGCAGGCGCTGCCCGAGGCCGAGCAGCCGCGGCGCTTCCTGCGGCTGTGGACGCTGAAGGAGGCGTATCTGAAGGCCACGGGCGAAGGGCTGGCGGGCGGCCTCGACAGCGTGACGTTCTCGCTCGACGCCGGCGACATCGGCTTCGAGAGCGCCGCGGAGCCGTGCGCCGCGCGCTGGCAGTTCCGCGAATTCGCGGCGGCCGACCACCTGCTGGCGGTGGCGCATCGCGGCGCGACCGCCGGTGCGCCGGGTGCGATGCAGTTGCGCGAATACTCCGCCGGGAGCGGATGAGTCCGGACGCGTCGGCGCGCGATCAGGTGAGGAACAGCGTCCCGAGTCCGAGCAGCGTCGCGAAGCCGATGCAATCGGTGAAGGTGGTGAGGATCACGCCCGCCGAGAGCGCCGGGTCGATGCGCAGCCGCTTCAGCAGCAGCGGCACGATCACGCCCACGGTCGCGGCGCACAGCAGGTTGATCAAGGTCGCGGCCGCGATGATCAGCGAGATCTTCCAGGTGCCGTACCAGGCGGTGGTGACGGCGCCGACGATCACGGCCCAGATGAGGCCGTTCAGCCCGCCGACGGCAATTTCCTTCCACAACAGCCAGCGCGCGTTCACCCATTCGACCTGGCCGAGCGCGATGCCGCGGATGATCAGCGTGACGGTCTGCGTGCCCGCGATGCCGCCCATCGAGGCGACGACCGGCATGAGCGCGGCGAGCGCCGCGACCTTTTCGATCGTGCCTTCGAAGCGGCTGACCACCGCCGCGGCGATGAACGCGGTGACCAGGTTGACGGCCAGCCACAGCAGCCGTCGGCGCGTCGACGGAAACACGCCGGCGAACACGTCTTCCTCGTCGCGCAGGCCGGCCGAGGACATGACTTCGTGCGCGGCCTCTTCGCGGATCACGTCGACCACGTCGTCGATGGTGATGCGGCCCAACAGCTTGCCGGTGGCGTCGACCACCGCCGCGGACACCAGGTCGCGGTCCTGGAACAGGCGCGCCACTTCGTTGGCGTTGGTTTCAGGTCCGATGCGTGGTGCTTCGGTGTCGAGGATGTCGCCGACCGGCTTTTCCGGATCCTCGGTCAGCAGGCGGGTGAGCGCGACCGTGCCGAGATAGCGGTCGGTGCGGTCGACGACGAACAGCCGGTCGGTCTTGTCGGGCAGTTCGCCGCGCATGCGCAGGTAGCGCAACACCACTTCCACGGTCACGTCCGCGCGCACGCTGACCGTGTCGACGTTCATGAGGCCGCCGGCCGTGTCCGGCTCGTAGGACAGGACCTTGTTCAGCCGTTCGCGGTCCTGCGCATCCATCGACTTGACGAGCTGCGTGCCGACGGCCTCGGGCAGGTCGCCGACCAGGTCGGCGAGATCGTCGAGCTCCAGGTCCTCGGAGGCGGCCAGCAGCTCCTCGGCGTCCATGCCCTCGATGAACGCCTGGCGCACATCGTCGCTGAGCTCGACCAGCACGTCGCCCTCGACCTCCGGCTCGACGAAATTCCACACCACCTCGCGCTGCGCGGGCGGCAGGGATTCGATCAGGTTGGCGATTTCGGCCGGATGCATGGCGGCCACCATGCGCGCGGCGCCGCGCCACGAGCCTTCACGCAACGCGCCGCGCAGCGCGGCGAGTCGGCGTTCTTTGGAAGGTGCGTGGCTCGCGTCCATGACGGGCGCGAGTGTAATGGGTTGAAGTCCGACGGTGGGATGATGTTGCGGGCGCAAGCAATGGCGCGTTCGCGGGAAAACCGCGACGGACTCTTCCCGCATCGCGCGAGTGATGCGCGCACTCGTGAGGTCCGTCCCCGTTTCCTGGGAAACGGGGAATGTCCCCATTTCCGCGTCAGGCGACCGAGCTGCTCTGTGCGTCGGCCAGCGTCGGCGTGCGCGTGATGGTGCGCATCTCGCCGAGCGAATTGTGGCGGATGGACACCACCGGATAAGCCTGTGCGAGCCGCTCGGCGATGCGCTCGGCGAGGTATACCGAGCGATGGCGGCCGCCCGTACAGCCGATCGCGATGGTGAGGTAGCGGCGATTGGCGGCCTGGTGCTCCGGGATGCGCGCCGCCACGAACTGCAGGATGTCGTCGAGCAGTCGCGGCACCGAGCGCTGGCCTTCGAGGAAGCGGATGACGTCGGCGTCGCGGCCGGTGAGCGCGCGCAAGCTCGGATCCCAGTACGGATTCGGGATGGCGCGCGCGTCGAACACGAAATCCGCGTCGCCGGGAATGCCGTTCTTGAAGCCGAAGGATTCCACCAGCAGCGAGAGGCGCGCGGCGCTGCGCTTCTCGACCCGCTGGCTGATCAGTTCGCGCAGGTCGTGCACGCCCATGCGCGAGGTGTCGACCACCAGGTCGGCGGAGTTCAGGATCGGCTCGAGCAGGCGGCGCTCGATGGCGATGGCCTCCTTGAGCGAGACGTGATCCGTGGTCATCGGGTGCTTGCGGCGCGTCTCGGCGAAGCGCCGCAACAGCTCCTCCTCGTTGGCGAGCAGGAACACGATCTCGCACTGGATGCCGCTCTTCTTCAGCTCCTCGATGAGCGGCGGCACGGTTTCGATCTCGCCGGCGGCGTTGCGCGCATCGACACCCACCGCGGCGCGGCTGTACAGCGTTTCGTTGTTGCGCAGTGTGTGCGAGATGAAGGACTTCAGCAGGGCCGCCGGGATGTTGTCGACGCAGTAGAAGCCGGCGTCCTCGAGCATGTGCAGCGCCACGCTCTTGCCGGATCCCGACAGCCCGCTGACGAGGATGAGCCTCATGTGTGGTGCGCTGCTCCGCCGCCGCTAGCGCCCCAGCGTCCTGCGCGCCTCGGCGGCGTGGTGGTCGGCCTTGCGTTCCTTGTGCTTGACGACGCTGCGGTCCAGCTTGTCCGCCAGCAGGTCGATGGCCGCGTACATGTCTTCCTCGGTGGCGTCCGCGTGGATGGCGTTGCCACGCACGTGCAGGGTCGCCTCGGCCTTCTGTCGGAGCTTCTCGACCGTGAGTACGCAGTGCACGTCGATGACGTGATCGAAATGACGGGAAATCCGCTCGAACTTCTTCTCGACGTACTGACGCATCGACGGGGTGACTTCGACATGGTGACCGGAAAGCGACAATTGCATGATTCGTCTCCTTTTTTGGCCCTATCTACTTCACTTCGACATTGCAGCTCTTGCCTTGCGTTCGTTCGAGGGCGCCAGCCCCAGCGCCTCGCGGTACTTGGCGACCGTGCGGCGTGCCACGGCGATGCCCTCTCCGGACAGCAGCTCCGCGATGCGGCTGTCGGACA
>DASTHJ010000291.1:0-15077 GCA_035718265.1 Steroidobacteraceae bacterium
CAAGGCGCGCGTGTGGAACGAACGCCGCACGCTCAAGGATCTCGACCAGTCATTGCGCGAGGCGCAGAACCGCTGGGTGCGCGTGCAGAAGGCGCGCAGCTCGATGCCCAACAACACCGGCGAATTCGCGGCGCGCGTCGAGGCGTTGCGCGCGCGCCTGGATGCCGCGCAGGTGCGGCTCGCCGCCGTCGCCCGGCAGCAGAATGGCTTGCTCGAGAGCCTGGCGCGCGACGAGCTCGAACAGCAGAAGGAGCGCATCGGCACTTACCAGATCCAGGCGCGCTTCGCGCTGGCGGCCATCTACGATCGGGCGGCTGCGCCAGCCGGCGCCGCACCGGCCGCCGCGCCGCAGGAATCGCAGGGCGAGTTGCAGGACGTGCCGGCCGAAGAGTCGGCGCCGCTGGATGGCGCCGCGCCGGCGCCGCCGGTCGAGCCGGCACAGCCCGACTCCGGCGCCACCACGTCCGCGCCCGCTGACAGCGCGCCGGGCCCGCAGCCGACGGATTCGGTGGAACCCGCTGTCGACACTTCCGGCACCCCTCCCGAGGCGCCGAAATGAACCCGCGGCACACGAGCCAATGGATCGCCGCCGCCGTGGCTGCCCTGTGCACGGGCGTCGCGATGAATGCCGACGCGGCCCGGAAAAAGGAGAAGACCATCGCCGACCTGGCGACGCGGCCGGTGGTCGTGCAGCCGGACAAGCAGGTCGAAGCCAGCAGCCAGCGCGCCATGGAGAACTACCGGCGCTTCCTCGAACTGCAGAAGACCGATCCGCAATTGCGCGCCGAGGCTTTGCGCCGGCTCGCCGACCTGAACATGGAGGCGGGCGAGAGCGAGCGCCTGGCCGGCGAAGCCTCGACGCTCGACGCGCAGGGCGCCGAGGCGATCCAGCTGTACACCAACCTGCTCAAGAGCTACCCCGACTATCCGCGCAACGACCAGGTGCTCTACCAGCTGGCGCGCGCCTACGAGACCACGGGCCAGCCCGAGAAGGCGCTGGCCACGCTCGACGAGATCCTGCAGCGTTACCCGCGGACCTCGCAGATGGACGAAGTGCAGTTCCGGCGCGGCGAGCTGCTGTTCTCGGCGAAGCAGTACCGTCCCGCGCAGGACGCGTATGCCTATGTCGTGAGCCACGGGGACAAGTCCACGTTCCTGACGCAGAGCCTGTACAAGCATGGCTGGTCGCTGTTCAAGCAGGGCCTGAACGACGACAGCCTGCCGTCGTTCGCCGGCGTGCTCGACCGCACCATGCTGTCGAAGACCACGCACAAGCTGATCCCGCTCGACAAGCTGCCGCGCGCCAGCCGCGAGCTCGCGGACGACACGCTGCGCGTCATGGCCATCACGTTCTCGTACGACGACGACTCGGTGGCAGCCATCGAGAAGTTCGTCTCCGGGCACGGCAACCCGCCGTATGCGCCGGTCATCTATTCGCGCCTCGGCGACCTGTACGTGGAGAAGGAGCGCTTCCAGGACGCGGCCGCGGTGTATCGCGCGTTCGCCACGCGCGAGCCGAACAGCGAATTCGCGCCCGGGCTGTCGCAGCAGGCCATCGAGGCCTACCGCAAGGGCGGCTTCACCGAGCTGGTGCTCGAAGGCAAGCGCGAGTACGTGGCGCTGTACAACTACGGCACCACGTTCTGGCAGGGTCGCAACAAGGCCGACTATCCGAACATCGCCAAGGAGCTCAAGCTCAATCTCAAGGACGTCGCGACGTATTTCCACGCCGAGGCGCAGAAGACCAAGAAGGCCGAGCAGTTCCTCGAGGCGGCGCGCTGGTATCGCACCTACCTGGAATCCTTCCCCGACGATCCGGACTCCTTCGGCACCAATTACCTGCTGTCCGAGGCGTTGTATTCGGCGCAGGATTTCCGCGCGGCCTCGGCGGAGTTCGAGAAGACCGCGTACAACTATCCGCGCAACCCGCGTTCGGCGACCGCGGCGTACGCCGCGCTCGAGTCCTACGGCAAGTACGAGGCCGCTCTGCCGGCGGCCGAGAAGTCCGAGGCGCACAAGAGCTACATCGACGCCAGCGTCAAGTTCGGCACCAGCTTCCCGGAGCATCCGGACAGCACTGGCGTGCTGACGCGCGCGGCGGAGGACATCTTCGCGCTGCAGGACCTGCAGCGCGCCATCGAGGTGTCGAACCTGGTGCTCGCGCATCAACCGCCGGCCGATGCAGCCAAGCGCCGCATCGCCTATACCATCATCGGCCAGTCGAACTTCGACCTGCTCAATTTCGCCGAGGCCGAGAAGGGCTACATCGCGGCGCGCGACCTGCTGCCGCCGAACGACAAGATGCGTGCCGACCTGACCGAGCGCATCGCCTCGTCGGTGTATCGCCAGGCCGAGGCCAAGCAGCAGTCGGGTGATGCCGCGGGCGCGGTCGACGATTTCCTGCGCATCTCGCAGGTGGCGGGCACCTCGAAGATCGCGGCGCAGGCCGAATACGACGCCGGCGCGCAGCTCGTGAACCTCAAGGACTGGCCGCGCGCCATCCAGGTGCTGGAGCATTTCCGCTCGAGCAATCCGCAGAGCGAATACACGGCCGACGTGACCAAGAAGCTCGCCGTGGCCTACGGCGAGACCGGACAGGCCGGGCAGGCCGCGGTGGAGTTCGAGCGCATCGCGCTCAATCCGGCCGAATCCCGTGACATCCAGCGCGAAGCCAATCTGCAGGCCGCCGACCTGTACGCCAAGGCCGGCAACACGCCGAAGGCCGTCGGCATGCTGGAGCGGTTCGTCGCGACCTATCCCTCGCCGGTGGCCGATTCCATCGAAGCGCGGCAGAAACTCGCCGATTTCGCCGGTAGCGCGGGACAGGTCGACAAGCAGCGCTACTGGCAGCGCGAGATCGTCAACGCGGACCGCAATGCCGGCGCCGGTCGAACGGACCGCACCCAGTACCTCGCGGCCAAGGCGCAGCTTGCGCTCGCCACGCCGGCGCGCGACGAGTTCCGCAACATCTCGCTGGTGCTGCCGCTCAAGACCAGCCTCGCGAAGAAGAAGAAGGCGCTGGAAGCCGCGCTCGGCGCGTACAAGGCGGCCACCGACTACCGCGTGGCCGAGGTGACCACGCTGGCGACCTTCGAGATCGCCGAGCTGTATCGCAAGCTCGGCCAGGACATCATGAAATCCGAGCGGCCGAAGAAGCTGCCGGCCGAGCAGCTCGAGGAATACAACTCGCTGCTCGAGGAGCAGGCCTACCCATTCGAAGAGCAGGCGATCGCCACGCACGAGATCAACACGCGGCGCACTCGCGATTCGGTGTACGACGAGGGCGTGAAGAAGAGCTTCGCGGCGCTGGCGGAGCTCAGTCCAGGTCGCTACGGCAAGACCGAGATGATGAGCGCCTCGCTGGATGCGGTCGTGCCGCCGGCGCCGCCCGCGCCACCGCCGGCCGCCACGCCCGCGGATCCCACGACCGATCCGGCGGCCGCGACGCCCAGCGTCGCGCCGGCCGCCCCCAGCTACGAGATCCCGAAGCCGCCGGCACGTGCCACGGCCGACTTCGCACGCGCGCTCGGCCTGATGCGCACCGATCCGACGCAGGCCAGCCTCGAATTCCAGTTGATGACGCAGACCTATCCGCAGCTTTCCGGCCCGTACGCCAATCTCGGCATCCTGGCCCGCAACGCCAACCAGCTCGCCGAATCCGAGAGCTGGCTGCAGAAGGCCACCGAGCGCGCGCCGTGGGATGCGGCCACCTGGACCGAATACGGCGTGACGCTGCGCCAGGCCGGAAAGTTCGCGGAGGCGCGCGCCGCCTACGAGAAGGCCATCGCCGCCAACCCGTCGTACGCGGCCGCGCACCGCGATCTCGGCGTGCTGCTCGATCTGTACCTCGACGATCCGCAGGCCGCGCTCGGCGAATTCGAGACCTACAAGACGCTGACCGGCGAAGACAAGCCGGTGAGCGGCTGGCTCGCCGAGCTGCGCGCGCGCACCCGCTCGTCGGCGCCCAGGTCCGCGGCGCCCGCGGCCGACGCGCCACCCGCCGAATCCACCCCCGAATCGCCCGCACCCGACGCGCCGAAGCCGCAAGGAGGCTGACCATGGGCAAACTACTCATCATCGCCATGTTCCTGCTGGGCGCCGCCGCGCTGGCGCAGACGCCGCCGCCCGAGGACCTGGAACCTGGCGTGAATACCTCGGCGCCGTCCGCGGCGCCCGAATCGTCGCCGCCCGCGACGGAACCGGCCGCGCAACCCGCCGCGCAACCGAAGCCGGCCGCCGCCGCACCTAACAAACCTGCCCCCAGGAGCGGCGCGCGCGACCGCCTGGACCTGGACACCACGCAGATCACGGGCAACCGCGAGCTGCCCAAGGTGCTGTACATCGTGCCCTGGCGCAGTGCAGAACTGGGCGACCTGGTCGGGCGACCGGTCAACAGCCTGCTGGACGAGGTGCTGGAGCCGGTCGACCGTGACGTCTTTCGCAGACAGAACCGCTACTTCGAAGCGCTGCAGCCGAACGCGGCGGCGCCCGCCACCCAGCCTGAGAAATGAATCGCAGTTTTTGTCACTTATGTAACGCAATCTTGGCGCGCTTGCCCCTTCGCACGCCTGTAATCCGAGGAGAGTCGACGTGAATTTCATGAGCGCAGCAGTCCAATTCTTCAAGGACGGCGGATTCTTCCTGTATCCGTTGCTCCTCATCTTCGTGGTGGGCGTGGCCATCGCCGTCGAGCGATGGATCTACCTCACCAAGGAAACCATCAAGAACCGCAACCTGTGGGACGACGTCGCGCCGCACCTGGGTGCCGGCAACTTCAAGCAGGCCGTCTCGCTGGCGAACAACTCCTCGGCGCAGATCGGCACGGTGCTGAAGTACGGCCTGGCGCGCCTCGCGTCGGCGCGCCGCCGCGACGACATCCAGCAGGCGATGGAAGAGTCGCTGCTCGAGATCGTGCCGCGGCTCGAGAAGCGCACGCACTACCTGAGCTCGCTCGCCAACATCGGCATGCTCGTCGGTCTGCTCGGCACCATCATCGGCCTGATCCACGCCTTCGGCGCGGTGTCGCAGGCCAACCCGGCGGAGAAGGCCGCGCTGCTCGCGGCGGCGATCTCGGTCGCCATGAACAACACCGCTTCCGGTCTGTTCGTCGCCATCACGCTGCTGCTGGCGCACATGTTCCTGGAGTCGAAGACCACCTCGCTGATCGACAGCCTGGAAATCGCGGTGGTCAAGTTCCTCAATTCCATCACGGAGAGATACTCGGAGCCGTCCGCTCCGTCGCCGGGTCCGGCGATGGCGCCGCGCGTGCCGTCACCCCGGCCAGCCTGACCAGTCGGCCGCGATCCACGGGTACCCGCAGAGGAACTGCAGATGGCTTCATCCAAGCTGGCGTCGCGCGCGATGCGCAACCACGCGAAGTATCGCGGGCGCAATGACCTGAACATCGTGCCGATGATCGACATGATGGTGATCCTGGTGTTCTTCCTGCTGTTCACCGCGGTGTTCTCCAACACGAACATCCTCGAGCTCAACCTGCCGGCGCCCAACTCCTCGGTGCCGGACCTGCCGAAGGGGCTGAACCTCGAGGTGATCGTGCGCAAGACCGGCATCGACATCGCCGATCGCAACTCGGGCGTGTTGCGGTCGCTGCCGAAGAAGGCAGGCGAGTACGACTATCCCGGTCTTTCCGAGTACCTGCAGTTCGTGAAGAGCAAGTATCCGGCGACGCAGGAGGCCAGCGTCCTGCTCGAACAGGACATCCCGTACGACGTGCTCGTGCAGACCATGGACAACGTGCGCGTCTGGGAGAAACAGGAGGGCGTGCTGTTCTCCAAGATCGAGCTGTTCCCGGACATCTCGGTGGGTGATGCGCCGCTGACCGGCGCCGCGGCTGGAGGTGGCAAGTGACACCGTATCGCATCAAGCGGCATCGGCAGCGCGGCCACCACCAGAGCCACATGGCGCTGGTGCCGTTCATCGACATGCTGACCATGCTGGTGGTGTTCCTGCTGCTGCATTCCTCGGACGTCGAGATCCTGCCGAACACCAAGAACATCACGATCCCCGAGTCGATCGCCGAGCTCAAGCCGCGCGAGACCGTGGTGATCATGGTGACCACGGACGACATCCTGGTGAACGGCCGCAGCGTGGCCAAGGTCGCCGACGTGAGCCGCACGGATTCGCAGCTGGTCATCGAGAACCTGCGCGCGGCGCTCAAGGAACAGAACGACTCGAGCCTGCGCAGCACCGCGCAGGAGGATCTCGCCGACCGCGAAGTCACCATCATGGGTGACAAGAACACGCCGTTCTCGGTGCTGAAGCGCGTGATGGCCACGGCCACCGCCGCCGACTACGGCAAGGTGTCGCTGGCCGTGATCCAGCGCGAACGCAATGTCACGGGGGCTGGCGCATGAGCGTCGGACTCGCGCCATATTTCCGCCGGTTCGAGCTCCCCTGGGCGCCGCAGGAGGAGAACGAGCGCCGTTTCAAGCGGCTGGTGCGCATCCTGCTGATCGTCGCGACGCTGCTCGCGCTGTTGATGTGGGTGCTGCCGCGTCCGGCCACGCAGAAAGTGAAGCGCGAGGACCTGCCGGAGCGCGTCGTGCAGCTCATCGTCGAGAAGCCGAAGCCGCCGCCGCCGCCACCCCCGCCGCCGGAGGAAAAGCCGAAGCCGGAAGAGAAGCCGAAGCCGCAGGAGCAGAAGCCCGCCGAGAAGCCCAAGCCGAACGTGCGCAACCAGGGCATGCTGGCGCTCGCGGACGAGCTGGCGGAGCTGCGCGACCAGAACCTGGACCTGCAGGATCCGCAGATGAAGACGCCGGTCGAGGATGCGCGCTCGGAGCGCAACCTGATCACCTCGCAGGCGGGTCGTGCTTCCGGCGGCATCAACACCGCCAGTCTCGCGCGCGGCTTCGGCGGCGGCGCCGGCCAGATCGGCACGCACACTACGACCGCCGTGTCGCACAGCGCCGGCCTCGATCCGAATGCCGGCGGCCGGGTGCAACGCACCGGCAGCAGCGGCAAGGCCTCGCGGGCGCGCGAGGAGGTCGAGATCGTGTTCGACCGCAACAAGGGTGCGTTGTATGCGCTCTACGGGCGCGCGCTGCGCGATCAGCCCGAGTTGCAGGGCAAGCTGGTGCTGGAATTCACGATCGCGCCTTCGGGCGAGATCACGATGTGTCGCGTGGTGTCGAGCGAGCTCAACGATCCGGAGCTCGAAAGGAAGATCGTCGCGCGCGTGCGGCTGATCCGCTTCAAGGCGGCGGACGTCGAGCCGCTGACGGTCAGCAAGCCCATCGATTTCTTCCCGGCCGCATAGGCGCGCCATGAACCTGCAGTCCGAAATCACCTATTTCAGTGAAATGGGCGTGACGGACAAGGCCAGGCTGATGGCGAGCTTCCTCGCCGAGCTCACCGCCGAGGCGCGCGCCACCTACGGCGCCGCGCAGGACGCCGTGCACGACGGCGCGCGGCTGCGCTTCACCAACGAGATCGTCCATCGCGTCACCCGGCTCATCGAGCAGTTCCTCGCCGACGACAAGGCGCGACCGGCGGACGACGTGGTGCTGCGCATGCTGCTCTCGCCGCGCGCCGACAAGGTGGCCGAGAAGATGGTGCACGCCGCGTACCGGCGGGCGCTGCAGAACTTCGAGCGCTACGACACCACGGTGTTCATGAATAGCTAGGGAAGAGCCGGTGACGCGCCAGAATGAGAAGTTCGCGATCCCGATAATCCCTGTCTGACACCACCTCTTCACCCCGCCAGCAGCACCGCCTCCGCGTGCGCGAGCTGGTCGGGCGTGCCGTAGATCACCACGATGTCGCCTTCCTGGAAGCGCGTCTCGCCCGCCGGGTCGCGGCCGAGGATTCCCTGGCGGCGCAGGCCGGTGAACGTCACTTCGGCGCCGGCCTGCCGCGCCTCGTCGATCGCCTTGCCGATGCACCAGGATCCGGGCGGTACCACCACCGAGCGCACCTGTTCCTCGAAGGGCACGTCGTCGGCGCCTTCGCCGAGCGCGATCACGTTGCGCAGCATCTCGTAGCGGTTGGCGCGCAGCTCGCGGATGGCGCGCATGGCGCGCACCGGCGCCACGTTGAGCGACATCAGCACGTGCGAGGCGAGCATCAGGCTGGCCTCGAACGCCTCCGGCACGACTTCGGTGGCGCCGGCGGCCTTGAGCTCGTTCGAACGGCTGTCGTCGGCGGTGCGCACCAGCACCGGCACGTCGCTGCGCTGGCGGCGCAGCGATCGCAGGATGGCGAGCGCGATGCGCGGATCGTGGAACGAAATCACCACCACGCTGGCGGTCGCCAGTCCCACTTCCTCGAGCACCTGTTCGTCGGCCGAATCGCCGTACAGCACGGGCTGGCCGATCTGCCGCGCGGTGCGCACGCGCACCGGGTCGAGATCGACGGCGATGTATTCGAACCCCTGCGCCTCGAGCACGCGCGCGACGTTCTGTCCCACGCGGCCGAAGCCGCACAGGATCACGTGCTCGCGCTTGGCCACCGCGAGCGTGGCGGCGTCCTCACGCTCCATCGCGGTCTTCGGCGGACCGCGCTCGCCGAGCACCAGCCGCGCGATGCGCTTGTTGTTGGCGAGGATCAGCGGCGACGACACCATGGCCACGACCACGGCCACCAGCATGGGACGCGCCAGCGCCGGATCGATGGCGCGGTTCTGCAGCAGCAGCGTCAGCAGGGCGATGCCGAATTCACCGCCCACCGCGAGCGTCAGGCCGGTGCGCAGCGCCTTGAAATTGGAGTCGACGAACAGCCGCGTGACCACTGCCGTGACCAGCGCCTTGATGGAGACCAGTGCGACCGCCAGCGCCAGGATCAGCCAGAACTCGCGCCACAGCTCGTGATAGTCGAGCAGGATGCCGACCGAGATGAAGAACAGGCCCAGCAGGATGTCGCGGAACGGGCGGATGACACTTTCGACCTGGTGGCTGTATTCGGTCTCGGCCAGCATCATGCCCGCGAGGAATGCGCCGAGTGCCATCGAGAGGCCGGCGAGCTGCGAGGCCCACGCCGCCGCCAGCGCCACCAGCAGCACGGCCAGCGTGAACAGCTCGCGCAGGCGGCTGTTGGCGATCACGTAGAGCAGCGGACGCAGCAGCCAGCGGCCGGCGGCCAGCACCACCAGCACCGCCGCGGTGCCCTCGAGGATCAGCCGCACGATGTTGCTCACGCCGAAGGCCTCGGCGCCGGGCGCCAGCGCCGAGGCCAGCGCCAGGAACGGCACCACGGCGATGTCCTGGAACAGCACCACGCTGAAGGCCAGCCGGCCGTGCGTGCGGTTGAGCTCGGCGCGCTCCGCCAGCAGCGGCACGATCAGCACCGTGGAGCTCATCGCGACCACGCCGCCGATGACGATGCTCTGCGGCCAGGGCAGGTCGAAGGCATGCGCGATCGGCGCCACGACAATGGTCGTGCCCAGCACCTGCAGGCTGCCGAGACCGAACACCTCGCGGCGCATCGCCACCATGCGCGGCCACGAGAATTCCAGGCCAAGCGTGAACAGCAGGAAGACCACGCCGAGCTCGGCGAGCAGGTGCGTGGTCTCCGACTCCGGGAAGACGCCGGCGGCGTGCGGTCCCAGCGCCAGGCCGACGGCCACGTAGCCCAGGATGGTCGGCAGGCCGAGCCGCCGTGCCAGGGTCACGACGAACACCGATACCGCGAGCAGTACCGTGATGAATGCGAGAGGTGAATCGAACATGGATGCCGAAAACTAACAGATGCGCGGCCGGTAGCGCGAGATGTGCTAGCCGGGATCGCGGTGCGCGGGCGCCGGCGACTTGTCGAGACTCAGCAGCAGCACGCTCACGACGATCATCGCGCTGCCCGCGAGCTGCCAGCCATTGAGACGTTCGCCGAGGAACAGCGCCGCCAGCACGATGGTGGCCGGCGGGCCGACGGTGCTGCCGATCGCGGCACGCTGCGCACCTACACGTCGCACCCCCTCGGCCTGCAGCAGGCCGGGCACGAACATGCAGGCGACGGCCAGGATGCCGAGCAGCATCCAGCTGTGCCCATCCAGGGCGCGCACCTCGTCGAACGAGCGGAACACCGCGAAATGCAGCGCCAGCACCACCGCCGACGAGCTCATGCCCACGGCCGCGTAGCGCGTGCTGCCGAGCACGTGTACGTAGCGCTCGCCGACCAGGAAGTAGATAGCGGTGGTGAGCGCCGCGACCAGCACCAGCGAGGCGCCGAGCAGGTTGGCGCGCAACTCCCCGAGATCGACGCCGCCCATGGCGAAGAAGATGCCGACGTAGGTGAGCAGCATGGTGCCGACCACGCGCCGCTCCGGTGTCTGCCGGCACATCACGGATTTGATGAGCACGACCAGCGCCGGGTAGCTGAACAGCAGCACGCGCTCGATCGAGGCGTCGATCAGCTCCAGCGCCCGGAAATCGACCATGGCCCCGATGTAGTAGCAGGTGATGCCGGCGATCGCGGCGGCGAACCATGCACTCCAGGGTGCCGGCGTCCGCGCCCGGGCGCCGCGGTTGGAGCGGATCGCAAAGCCGATGAACAGCGGCATGGCGAGCAGCGCGCGCACGGTGACCAGCAGTTCGAAATGCACGCCGCGCAGGTACAACGCCTTGGCGAGAATCCCCTTGCTCGCGAACAGGATGGCGGAGCCGGCGACGCACATCATGCCGACGGCGGAACGCTGGCGCGCCGGATGCGATCCTGCCGGTTCAGCGTTTGCGCGCATTCTGCAACTGCTCGATGCGTCGTTCGATGTGCACGCGGCGCCGCGGAAATCTCACCTTGGCGGCCGCCTCCCGCAGATACTGCCAGCGGAACTGGCGCGGAATGTCCAGCTCCGGCAGGCGCGCAAACAGTCGGCTGCGGGCCGGCGCGAGATACAGCGTATCGAACAGGGCCTTCTCCGCGGTGGCGATCTTGCTGCCGTCCGCCTCGATCTCGTAGCCGAAGAACAGTTCCGCCGGCAAGCGATGAAACGAAATCGTGCCGAGCGGCGTGCCGACGCGTCTTGGCTTGCCCGGTGTCGCGGCATACACGACCACCGGCACCTGCTCGATGAGGCCGCGATGGAACAGCGCGGATTGCATCGAGACGTACGCGGGGTAGGGCGCCGAGATGAGCTCGGGCAGGAGGAAGCGCGGCAGCGACGCGCGGGTCAGCCACTTGCCGCGCGTCAGGTGGACGATCATGTTCTGGTCCGCCAGCCGGCGCAGGATCATGTTGGCGTTCGCCGGAGTCACCTTCAGCAGCGCGCTGGCGTCGCGTGTTTCGATGACCGGCGATCCG
This sequence comes from Steroidobacteraceae bacterium, assembly GCA_035718265.1. Taxonomy (GTDB): domain Bacteria; phylum Pseudomonadota; class Gammaproteobacteria; order Steroidobacterales; family Steroidobacteraceae; genus CADEED01. The sequence goes on from DASTHJ010000291.1 coordinate 11,251, forward strand.
AGTTGCTGCAGCCGGCGCAGTGCCTCGATCTGGTTCACGGCTCGAGTCCTCGCAGGACGTCGACGACCTGCTCCTGCAGTGCTTCCCATGAAGAGCGATGGCGGAAATCCGCCTGATGTTCCGGCTCGAGGAATGCGACCACCTGGCCGACGAATTCCTCGAATCCGATCGACATGGCATTCTCGATCGCGCGTGGCAGCAGTTCGACTTGCGCCCTGCGCAAGGGCGTCGCGGCGGCGCCCGCATCGGCCAGCAGCTTGAGATCGAAGATGTCGCGGGCCTGGGTTTCGCTGCGCAATGCCAGCGCTGCGACCTTCTGGGCAAAGGCGGCGGCGGCGCCGTAGTGCTGCACCAGCACCGGGTACAGCCGGTAGCGGCGGATCAGCTCCGGTTCCACGGCCGCGAGCTCGTGGCCCTCGTCCAGGGCGCGCGTGGAGAATTCGATCTTCGTGGGAATGGTCGCGGGTGATTCCAGCTGGCGCAGCTGGATCTTCCATCGCTGCGTGGTCTGCGTCTGCTTGGCAGCAGATGCTTCCGCGATTTCCAGTTGCTGTGCCCGGAGTGCGAGGCGAAATGAATTGGCGGACAGAACGGCTTCCACGGTGGAGCGCAAGGTCCCCGTCGCCATCGTCCGGATGTCGATGTCCATGTCTTCCGAGTAGCGGATGCTGCGGTGATAGAAGCGCAGGTTGCAGCCGCCCTTCAGGACAAACAAAGCCTTGTCCACCCGCGCGCTGAAGGCGCGCAGGAAATGCAGATGGAAGATCTCGATCGCCTGGCGCCCGGACCACATGCGCGGAAAATATCATATTGCCACTAATCAACAATAGTGTTGATTGTGAGGAATGTGATACGCGGCGCCCCGCGTCGTCTGCGGCCGGTAGAATCGCGCGCTCCGTGAAGCGCGACGACATCCAGTTCCCCGCCAGGCACTCCGCGCTGCGCGACGACGTGCACGTGCTCGGCGCACTGGTCGGCGACGTGCTCAAGGACCAGGGCGGCGATGCGCTGTTCGACCTGGTCGAGCAGGATCGGCGCCTCTCGATCCGGCGCCGGGCCGGCGACAAGGAGGCGGCCGCGGAGCTGTCGATGCAGTTGCGCGGCCGCGCGCCGCAGGTGGCGCGCGACCTGGCGCGCGCGTTCTCGATGTGGTTCCGCGCGGTCAACCTGGCGGAAAAGGTGCACCGCATCCGCCGCCGCCGCGGCTATTTCCTGGAAGCCAGCGAGCGCGCGCAGCCCGGCGGCGTGGAAGCCGCGCTGGTCGCGCTCAAGGACCGCGGCCTCGAGCTCGCCGACGTGCTCGAGCTGCTGCGGCAGATCCGCATCGAGCCGGTGTTCACCGCGCATCCCACCGAGAGCGCGCGGCGCACCATGCTGCGCAAGAACCAGCGCATCGCCGGGCTGCTGCTCGACCGGCTCGATCCGACGCTCACACCGGCGGAGCTGCGCCAGAACTGGAGCAAGGTGCGCACCGAGATCACCACCGCCTGGCAGACCGAGGATCATCCGCGCGAGCGCCTCACGGTCGCCGACGAGCGCGAACACGTGGTGTTCTATCTGGCGGAGATCCTCTACAAGATCCTGCCGTCGTTCTACGACGAGCTGGCCGAAGCGCTCGGCAAGCAGTACGGCGTGCAGCCGGACTCGCTGGAGATTCCCGGCATCGTGCGCTTCGGCACCTGGGTGGGCGGCGACATGGACGGCAATCCGGACGTGCACGCCAAGTCCATCCGCGAGACGCTCGCGCGCCAGCAGCAGGTCATCATCAACGCGTACTTCCTCGAGTGCCAGAACCTGGCGCAGCTGCTGTCGCAGAGCGCGAGCCGCAGCAGCGTGTCGCCCGAGCTCACGCAGCGCATCGAGATGTACGCCTCGGTGGTGCCGGGCGCGCTCGGCATCACGCCGATGCGTCACGATCGCATGCCGTACCGCGTGTTCTTCGGCCAGGTGGCGGAGCGGCTGCGACTCACCTACGACGGCCGGCCGAACGCCTACGAAGGCCCGCAGCAGTTCCTGCGCGACCTCAAGCTGGTCGCGGCCTCGTTGCGCGCCAACCGCGGTTATCACGCCGGCTGGGGCAACGTGCAGCGGCTGATCCGTCGCGTCGAGACTTTCGGGTTCCACCTGGCCACGCTCGACCTGCGCCAGCAGGCCGAGATCCACCATCGCGTCATCGCCCAGGGACTCGACGATCCGCAGTGGTTGTCGCGCGGCCCGGCCGAGCGCCACGACCTGCTGGTGCAGGCGATCGAGCGCGACCTCGGATTCAAGGTGGAGCTCGACGCGCTCGGCAAGCGCACGCTCGGCGTGTTCGAGGCCATGCTGCAGGCACGCCACCGCTTCGGGCGCGATGCCATCGGCTACTACGTGGTCAGCGGCACGCAGGGCGCCGACGACTTGCTGGCGCCCCTGCTGCTGGCGCGCTGGGCGGAAGCCTACGACCGCAACTCGGGCGAAGTGGCCGTCGACTTCGCGCCGCTGTTCGATTCCGTCGACGCGCTGGAGCGCTGCGGCGACATCATGCGCACCTTGCTCGGCGATCCGGTGTACCGGCGGCATCTCGAGGCGCGCGGCCACGCGCAATGTGCGCTGCTGGGGTATTCGGACACCAACAAGGAGGTCGGCATCCTCGCCTCGCGCGACGCCGTATATGGCGCGCAGGCCGAGTTGTCGGCGGCACTCGCGGGAGCCGGCGAGCGGCAGGTGCTGTTCCATGCGCGCGGCGGCAGCATCGCGCGCGGCGGCGGGCGGGTGGATTCGCTGGTGCGCACCGCGCCGCCCGGCACCGTGAACGGGCTGCTGCGGCTCACCGAGCAGGGCGAGGGGATCAACCAGGGCTACGGACTGCGGCCCATCGCGATGCGCACGCTGGAGCGCGCCTTCAACGCGCTGATGCTGTCGCTCGGCGACGTGGTCAGCGGCGTCGTGGCCACGCCCGAACAGCGGCGTTTCACGGCGCGCGCGGCCGCCGCGAGCCGCGAGCACTACCGCCGCGTCGTGCACGACGACGCGGATTTCCATGCCTGGTTCCAGGCGGTCACGCCCATCGACGTGATCACGCGCATGCAGATCGGTTCGCGCCCTGCCGTGCGTCCCGGCAGGCAGGGACTCGATGCGCTGCGCGCCGTGCCCTGGGTGTACGCGTGGACGCAGTCGCGGCACATGCTGCCGGCATGGTTCGGCGCGGGCGTGGGCCTCGAGACCGCGATCGGTGAGCTGGGCATCGAGGTCGCGCGCTCCGCCTATGCCGAATGGAATTTCTTCGGCACGCTGATCGACGACCTGGAAGCCTCGCTGGCGCGTGCCGACCTGGAGATCGCGGCGGCCTACGAGTCGCTGGCGGACGGGCGCCTGCAGGGCTACGGCGCGCGGCTGCGCGAGGAGTTCGAGCGGGTGCGCCGCCAGGTGCTCGAAATCAAGCAGATCTCCGCGCTGCTCGACCGCGACACGACGCTGCAGCGGGCCATCGAGCTGCGCAATCCTTACGTCGATCCGATCAACCTGCTGCAAGTCGATCTACTAAGGCGTTGGAGGGAATCCGGGCGCCAGGATCGCGAATTGTTCGAGGGCCTGCTCGCCTGCACGGCGGGCATTGCGGAGGGACTGCAGAGTACCGGATGATGCAGCCCAATGGATTCACGCGTCACAGCCCCAAAGGAATCGGGCTTCCGCAGCCTGGGGGAGTTCTATCCTTTCTACCTGAGCGAGCACCGCCACCCGGTGTCGCGCGTGCTGCACTACACCGGCACCTGGGGCGCGATCCTCTGCCTGCTCGCGCTCGCCGCCACCGGCGAGCCGGGCTGGCTGCTCGCGGCGCTCGTCTGTGG
>DASTHJ010000292.1:0-2205 GCA_035718265.1 Steroidobacteraceae bacterium
GGACCGACCGGCGTCGAGCTCGCCGGCACGCTCGCGGAGATCGCGCGCCACACGCTGGCCAGGGAATTCCGGCACATCGATCCGCGCCAGGCGCGCGTGTTGCTCATCGAGGCCGGTCCGCGCGTGCTCGCCACGTTCAGCAAAGACCTGTCGACGAAGGCGCGCGCGCAGCTGGAACGGCTGGGGGTCGAGGTGTTCACCGGCAGCACCGTCACGGAGATCGGCGACGGCTTCGTGGTGTTCGGCGGCAAGCGCGTCGCCGCGCGCACCGTGTTGTGGGCGGCCGGCGTCGCGGCCTCGCCACTCGGCCGGCAGCTCGGTGTCGAGCTGGATCGCGCCGGTCGCGTGCGCGTGCAGCCGGACCTGTCGGTGCCGGGCCACCCGGAGATCTTCGTCGCGGGAGACCTCGCGACCTTGCAGCAGGACGGCAAGCCGGTGCCGGGCGTGGCGCCCGCCGCCAAGCAGATGGGCGCCCGCGCGGCGCGCAACATGCTGGCGCGCATCGCCGGTCGCCCCACCGCGCCGTTCCAGTACAAGGACTGGGGCGCACTCGCGACCATCGGCCGGCACTCGGCCGTCGCCCAACTACCCAGGTTGCGCCTGTCCGGCATCCTCGCCTGGTGGTTCTGGCTGCTGTTGCACATCTATTTCCTGATCGGCTTCCGCAGCCGGCTGGTCGTGCTCATCAACTGGGCCTGGGCCTATTTCACTTACGCGCGCGCCGCGCGCATCATCATCGACAACGGGCGGGAGACCCATGGCAGCGAAGAAAAAGGCAGCGCCTAGGAAAAAAGCCGCGGGCAAGCGCAAACCGAAACTCGCGCCGAGCGCGATCCGGCGCGGGCTCGCCGCCACCGAGGTCGCGCTCGGCATCGAGCACCCGGACATCGCGCCGGTCGTGGAACTGGTGCGCCAGGCGGGCGGCGCGCCGCTCGGCGCCTATCGCGAGCCGCTGGGCGGACGACCGCTGCTGCTCGCTTCGCTGCCCTTCGGTGCCGTGCAGCCGACGCCTTTCCAGCGCGACCTGTCGCCGACGCACGCCAAGCGGCTCGCCCAGGCCATCGAGGCCACCTCTGCATTCCTCGATCCGCTGATCGTGGTGCGCGGCGAAGACGGGCGGTTCTGGACGCCGAACGGCAGGCACCGTCTCGCCGCCGCCAAGGTGCTCGGCCTCAAGCAGATCACCGTGCTGATCTCGCCCGACGAGACGCTCTCCTATCGCATCCTGGCGTTGAACACCGAGAAGGCGCACAACCTCAAGGACAAGTCGCTCGAGGTCGTGCGCATGGCGCGCAATCTCGCCAGGCGCGAGCCGACGCGCAGCGAAGCGTCGCTGGCCGCGGAGTTCGAGGCCGCCGAGCTGCTGACGCTCGGCCTGGTGTACGAGCAGAACCTGCGTTTCGGCGGCGGCGCCTACAGCCCGGTGCTCAAGAAAGTGGACCGGCTCACGACCCGGGCGCTGCCCGTAGCGTTGCGCGAACGCAGCGCGTACGCCGCGCGCCTGCAGGAAATCGACGCCGAGGTGAAACGCATCGTCGCCGAGCTGCAGGCCCGTGGCATGAAATCGCCCTACCTGCGCAGCTACGTGGTCGCGCGCATCAATCCCGTGCGCTTCCACAAGGCGAAGCCCGGCGACAAGAAGCCCGCCATGCCGATCGCGCAGGCGCTGCTGCGCATGCTCGCCTCCGCCCGGAAATTCGATCTGTCCAAGGTGAACATGTCGGACCTGGCGTACGTGGCCGCGGGCGCCGAGTCGGCCGAGTAGACGCCCGGCCCTCGCAACGTAATCCGCTGCAAACCTTGCGCGGGTGTCCGCATCCCGGACACCCGCGGACACTTTGCATGCGTCCGCCGCGCGTGAAACTTTCGTTACTCATTGCAACCGTTTCGCCGGCTCGCGCGTCTATATCAACGTTCCGATCGACACGTTTCGGACTCACGACCACGCCGGCAAGCGTAGTCAGTCACGCGTCATCGGCTGAGATTTCCACCCACTTACCGGAGGACCAGCCATGACCCGCAACATCTCTTTCCTGGTGCGCCGCGCCTACGAGCACTTCGTCGCCAGCGTCGCCGCCCTGGGCCTGACCGCCCTGATGCTCGTGAGCGTCAGCGCGCATGCCGCGACCGCACACAAGCCCAGCGTCAGCATCCTGGTGCCGACGGTCGAGGTGCTCGTGCCCACCGTCACGATCGAGCCGGTGA
>DASTHJ010000293.1:0-3417 GCA_035718265.1 Steroidobacteraceae bacterium
ACGAACTCGGTGATCTTGCCCACCGAGGTCGTGTCCTGCAGCACGTAGTTGCGCGCCTCCGGGCTCATGTTGCCTTCACCGAACGGATTCAGCGGCTGGCACTGCGCGATGTCGTCGGCGAGTCTCGCGTTGGCGAATGCGGCGCCCGCTTCGTCGAGGTAGTCCGCATAGCCGTACGCCGCGTCCGGGTCGATCTGTGAGCGGCACACGATGCCGTTCGGACCCTGGGCGGAGTCCATCGCCAGCGCGAAGCGCTGCAGGTTGAGGTTGCCGGTGACGCGCGTGTCTTCCTTGAACTGGCCCCAGTTCGCGGACACGTCGTAGTTCCAGGTATCGCCCATGTCGCCGCCGACGCCCACCACGAATCGCATGGTCTCGCGCTTGGCATCCTCGCCACGTCCGCCGAGGTCGGACATGTTCTTGTAGAGCCGGAACTGGTCGGAGCCTGAGAGCGGCGCCAGCCCGGCCGCGGCGCGCGTCTCGTTGATGGTCGCGCGCGCCTGGTCGGTGAGGTAGGGATTGTCGAAGCGCGGCAGCTCACGGTCGCCGTCGATGGTGCCGCCCTGGAAAAACGCCGGCTGTGTCTGCAGCAGCGAATTGATGCGCACGTACTTGGCTTCCACGTACGGCGCGAAGGTGTCCGAGATCTGCAGGTTGCCGAACACGTTCAGGCTGTAGCGCTCGAGCTTGGGCAGGATGCCGAGCAACTCGTATTCGCGGTTGTTGGAGCCGTTGCCGCCGTTGAAATTGCCGTTTGGTCCCAGGCCGATGCGCTCACCGGTCTGCGGGGCCAGCGTGCCATCCGGCTGGAAGATCAGCGAGCAGGAATACGGCACGCGCTCGCCGGTCGTCGGGTCGATGTTGGGCGCGAGACCGCAGGGCGCGAAGCCGCTGCCGGGCGCCGCCGCGGCCAGCACGCTGCCGCCGTTCGAATAGGTCACGGCACGCACGTCGGGGAAATACGTGCGATCGGGAATGCCATCCGAGCCGTTCTCGGCATTCGGCGGATCCGAGCTCGTGGTGACGAACAGCCCCTGGTGCGAAAGGTTCGAGCGATCGGAGGCGAAGAACGGCTCCTGTTTCGCGTACTCGAAGTTCGCCGCGATGTTGCCCTTGTCGTCCCAGAAGTTGCTGCCCGCGAGCACGCTGCCGTAGTAATCGCCGGCGTCGCCCGCGAAGCTCTGGCCACCCTGGCCGCGGAACTGCAGGCCGGTGAAGTCCTTCTTGAGGATGAAATTCACCACGCCGGCGATCGCGTCCGAACCGTACACCGCCGAGTTGCCGCCGGTGACCACGTCGACACGATCGATGAGATCGCTCGGGAAGGTATTCACGTCGGGCGAGACGGCATTGCCGAGGATGTCGGACGCCACGTGACGCCTGCCATTGACCAGCACCAGCGTCCGCTGCGTGCCCAGACCGCGCAGGTCGAGCAGGTTGAGTCCCGTGGTGCCGAGGAAGCGCGTGGAATTCGACTGGCTGAACGTGCTGCGCAGCGCCGGCAGGTCGTTGAGCAGGTCGCCGACCGAGGTGCTGCCGGTCTGGAAGATTTCCTCCGCGGTCACCGTGGTCACGGGAACCGGGGATTCGAGATTGGGTCGCGCGATGCGCGACCCGGTGACGACCACTTCCTCGAGGGTCAGGTCGTCGGCCGTTGGGGTCTGTGCCATCACGGTGGACGTCGTGGCGGCCGCGGACAAACCACAAGCCATCGCCACTGCGCGGCGCAGGCCGCGGCTCTGAGAAGAAGACATGTGCCCTCCTGCAAAAGGCTGTCGCAGCGTTGGTGTCGCCTAACCACTGGCGACAGCCGTTGTCGGTTCCAATGACAAGCGCCCGTTGTTGTACGAACGCATCCCGTCTTGAGAATACGCCGGCTCACCGCATCCGGAATTCGTTTCGGCGCAAAAGTGTATGAATTTGTGTAGGAAAATGCCGCAGGCGCCAACGGTGCGAGTGGCCCTTGCGGCGCAGCGAACGGCGTGCGTGTCGCGAAAAAGACACGTGGCATGCAGCCAACCGTCGGAAAAATGCGGCGAGTTGCCGTGGTTGCGCGCCGCGTGGAACATGCATGCAGGGCGGCAGCGCGAAATAATCGCCGGCCGCTTCGGGTCTGATCATCCGGTTGAGTGAACACCCACGACTAACAACTGCGGAGAAGCCTCATGAATCTGAAGACCATCGCCATTGCCTCGGCCGTCGGCAGCTTGCTCGCACTGGGCAGCGCCACCGTTTCGGCGGGAGATGACGCTGCGAAGGAGAAATGCGCGGGCGTCGCCGAAGCCGGCAAGAACGATTGCGCCAGCAAGGCGCATTCCTGCGCGGGCCAGGCGAAGACCGACAAGGACCCGGGCGAGTGGAAGTACGTGCCGAAAGGCGAGTGCGAGAAGATGGGCGGCAAGGTCGTCATGGCCGACAAGAAGGCGATGTAACGACGCATGACACGCCTCGCCACCCGAGGTGTGCCGCCGGGGCCGATTCCCGCGCGCGCGGGGATCGGCCTCAGGTCAATCCACCACGACGAGTTGCTCGAGCAGCAGCCAGACGTGGGTTTCATCGAAGCGCACACCGAAAACTATTTTCACGACGGTGGCGCAGCGGTGCGCGCGCTGGAGCGCGCCCGCTCCAACTATCCACTCAGCCTGCACGGCGTCGGACTCGGGCTCGGCTCCGCCGACGGCATCGACCGCGTCCACCTGGAACGCGTGCGCACCGCGATTCGTCGCTTCGAACCGGGGCTCGTCTCCGAGCACGCCTGCTGGGGACACGCCGGCGGCGAATGGTTCAACGACCTGTTGCCGCTGCCCTGCACCGAAGAAGCCGCGCAGTTGCTGGCACGGCAGGTCGCCGAGGCACAGGATTTCCTCGGCGTGCAGCTGCTCATCGAGAACGTCTCGGCCTACGTGGCGTTCGAGCACGCGACGCTCACCGAGTGGGAGTTCCTCGCGGAGGTCGTGGCGCGGTCCGGCTGCACGCTGCTGCTCGACGTCAACAACGTGTACGTGAGCGCGCAGAATCTCGGCCTCGATCCCGAAGCCTATCTCGCGGGACTGCCGGCGGACAGCGTGCGTGAGATCCATCTCGCCGGACACGCGCGCAGCAATGGCGTGTTGATCGACGATCACGGCTCGCAGGTCTGCGACGAAGTCTGGTCGCTGTACGACGCGGCCATCGCGCGCTTCGGCCCGGTGCCGACTCTGGTCGAATGGGACACGAACATCCCGCCGCTCGCGACGCTGGTGGCCGAGGCCGAGCGCGCGCAGCGCATGCTCGAGGAGCGCCGTGGCCTCGCTGCGTGACATGCAGCGTTCGTTCGCCGCGGCGCTGCGCGATCCGTCGGTCGCCTGCGCCGTGGTGCCGCCGGCGAACCTGGCGATCTATCGCAACAACGCCAGCATCGGGTTCCGGGTGGCGCTG
>DASTHJ010000294.1:0-4849 GCA_035718265.1 Steroidobacteraceae bacterium
GGAATGCACACTTTTCGGGCGCGAAAGTTGGCCGCGGCCGGCGGCGCACACATACTGCGCGCATGTTCGAAGGCTTCCAGCTCGAAACCGTGGACACCGACGAGGTGTCGATCCGCCTGCGTCGCGGCGGATCGGGTCCTCCGCTGCTGCTGCTGCACGGCTTTCCGCAGACCCACGCGATGTGGTCGAAGGTCGCGCCGCGGCTCGCCCGCCACTATACGGTGGTGTGTCCCGACCTGCGCGGCTACGGTGGCAGCAGCAAGCCCGCATCCAGCGCGAATCACGAGACCTATTCGAAGCGCGCCATGGCCCGCGACCAGGTCGAGGTCATGCGCCGGCTCGGGCACGAGAAGTTCATGGTCGCCGGGCACGATCGCGGCGCGCGCGTCGCCTATCGCCTGGCGCTCGACTCGCCGGCCTGCGTGCAGAAGCTCGCGGTGCTCGACATCGTGCCGACCGGCGACACGCTGCGCCGCGCGGACTGGCGCTTCGGCATGGGCTACTGGCACTGGTTCTTCCTGGCGCAGGCGCATCCGCTGCCGGAGCGCATGATCAGCGCCGACCCGATCGCCTTCCTGTTCCGCCACGGCCAGGGCGCGGCGGATTTCGAGGCCTACGAGGATTACCTGCAGAACGCGCGCGACCCGGCCGCCATCCACGCGATGTGCGAGGACTATCGCGCGGCGGTCAGCGTCGACTTCCAGCAGGACCAGGCGGACCGCGGCACGCGCCGCATCGAGTGCCCGACGCTGGTGATGTGGGGCAACCGTGGCGTCATCCCCAAGTGGTACGACGCGGTCGCCATCTGGAAGGAATGGGCCAGCGACGTGCGCAGCGAGGAAATCGACAGCGGCCACATGCTCGCCGAGGAAGCCCCGGACGCCACCTGCGAGGCGCTGCTCCGGTTCTTCGCCTAGCTACCGGCGGCGGCGCAGCGCCGGATCCTCGCCTTTCGCGCGGCGCTTGCCCGCGGCCTCCGCGTCCGCCATCGACTGCGCCTCCTTGCGCGACCGCGGCGCCGCGCGGCGCGCATCCTGCTGCGCATCGTGATTTTCCAGGTATTCCTCGGTGCGCCTGCGGTAGCGGCGCGTCGCCTCGTAGTCGCCCTCGCCCTGCACTTTCTGTCCCTTTGCCTGCTTTGCCATCTGGCACCTCCGTGTGGTCATTAAAGCCGATTCCGCCGCCCGGATTGCCGCGCTGCGGTACCGTCCTACGACACGAGCCGGCGCGCGGGAAGCCGCCATCCGCGATGCCTTTGGCACACTGGCGCCATGCCGAATCCGATGACTTTCCGCACCACGCGCCGCAGGTTCGATGCGGCGGCCACCGCCGCGCTGCACCCGCTCGACCTGGAGCGTCACCGGCTCGAGCGCCTGCTCGACCTGCGCGCCGCCATCGATTCGATCCGCGCGGAGCGCACGTTCGAATCGCCCGTGGAATCGGGCGCGCTGATCCGCCGCCAGGCCGGTTGAATGGCGCGTCGTCCCGGCGCGACAATGAGCGCCCCCCGTGTACCGGCAGGTAGTCTTGCCGTCATGAGCGCCCACCCCCTGCGAGTCCTGATCGCCGAAGACAACGCGGACCTGCGCGACCTGCTCGTCACGCTGGTGTCCGCCGAGCCCGACCTGAAGTGCGTCGGCACCGCCGCGGACGTCGACACGGTCATCTCCTGCACGGCGGAACACAAGGCCGACGTGCTGGTGCTCGACCTCGAACTGCAGGGCCGTTCCAGCATCGACGTGCTCAAGTCAGTGCGGGGCGCCGGCAGCAAGATCACCATCATCGTCTTCTCGGGGCACTCGCATCCGGAGATGATCCGCCACACGCTCGCGGCGGGCGCGGATGCCTATGTCCGCAAGGACGGTGATTTCGAAGTGCTGCTCGACGCCATCCGCGACCGGCGGGCGCATCGCGGCGCCAGCCCCTGATCCGCGTCCGGGGGACGCCCGCGCCCTAGAATCTCCAGCCCGCGGTCAGCCACAGCGCATCGGAATCGTCGAGCCCCTCGAGATCGAACTTCTCGTACTCGAAGCGCAGGTTGAATTTCTCGCCGATGTTGGCGCCGATGCCGCCGCCGTACACGAAGTCCTCGGATTCCTCGTCGAAGGTCGCGCGATTGTCGAGCGTGTCGACCATGCGCGTGGTCGCGTCGTAGAAGTAGTAGCCCGCGCGACCGTAGATCTCGAAGTACGGACCGAGTGGAATCGTGCCGACCACGTACGGTGCGAAGCCGTCCACCGAGGTGTCGACGTTGACGCCCGGCACCACGCTGCCCGACGGCTCGCCGAGGTTGATATAGTCGACTTCGAATCCGAGGAAGCGATTCAGACGGTAGCCCGCGAAGAACTTGTACGCGGTGTCGTCCTCGTCCCAGTCGTCGACCGTGGAGTCCACGTCGTCGACGTCGTCGATGCCCGCGTTGAACTGCCCGACGCCTGCGCCGACGTAGAAACCGGAGACTTCCTGTTGTTCCTGCGCGAGCGCCAGTGGCGCGATCGCGCCGCAAAGGATTGCGAATGCTGCGATTGGTTTCAGAGTCATGTGTCACGTCCTTGGTTGCGAACTGCGGCGCAAGCTACGCGGCGCGCCGCGCACGCAATACCCGCGGTGCGCAACGCATCGCTGTGGGCCGGCTCCGTCGGTGGGCCGCGTGGGGTCAATCCGTCGGCGGGCGCGCAATCCGTGGTTTTCCACCCACGTGTCAGCCGGCGACGGCCGGATAATTCCTACCCGAAGGCGTCGCCGCGCATGTCTGGGTAATTCGATTGCCATGTTCCATCATCGACATCTAGCTACTTGATCGGAGGGCCTCAACGTGTCAGTTCCCAGCTCGCAGATCGCGCCGCCGCCCGAGGCGGCACGCCAGACCTACCCCTTCACGCTCGCCGACCTGCCGTATGCGTACGATGCGCTCGAGCCGCACATCGACCAGAAGACGCTGCAGATCCACCACCGCGGCCACCACGCGGCCTACGTGAAGAAGCTCAACGAGGCGGTGGCGAAGCACGCGCAGCTGCAGAAGCACACGCTCGCCGACCTGCTGCGCGACGTCGAGAAACTGCCGGCCGACATCCGCACCGCGGTCATCAACAACGGCGGCGGGCACATGAACCACGACATCTTCTGGAACTCGATGGCGCCGGGCGGCGCGCAGCAGCCCGCGGGCGCGCTCGCCGCCGCGATCGCGCGCGACTTCGGATCGCTCGAGGATTTCCGCAAGAAGTTCTCCGCCGCGGCAGCCGCACATTTCGCAAGCGGCTGGGTCGCGCTGTCGCTCGACCTCGCCGCGAAGAAGCTCGAGGTCGCGGAGCTGCACGAGCACACGGTGCTGCGGCCCGGCGAGAAGGTCACCGTGCTGATCCTCGACGTCTGGGAACACGCCTACTACGTGAAATACCAGAACCGGAGGCCCGAATTCATCGAGGCCTGGTGGAACGTCGTGAACTGGCGGCATGCCGGGGAAGTGTTCGAGCGCACGGGCGCCGGGCGCTGAAAGCAATACGCATCGTTCACAGGGGCAACCTCATCGCCGGTGTAGGATAGTTCTTACCGCGGTATCGCCGGTACGCCGGACAGGCGGGATACCTCGCAAATGTAGACTTCGGCAATGCACGAGAATACTCAACAACTTGTGGAGCAGGCCCGGCCCATGAATCGCACCAGAGTCATGATCGTGGACGATCACCAGGTCGTCCGTGCCGGCTTACGAACCATGATCAACGGTCAGCCCGACCTGGCGGTGATCGCCGAGGCGGGTTCCGGCAGGGAAGCGATGGATCAGCTCAGACAGCACACGGTCGACGTGCTGCTCCTCGATCTCTCGTTGCCGGACGTGTCGGGGCTGGACGTTCTCAAACACGCCAAGGCGCACTATGAATCGGTGGGCGTGCTCATCCTGAGCGCATTCCCCGAGGCACAGTACGGCCTGAACGTGCTGCGCGGCGGCGCCAGTGGTTTCGTCGGCAAGGGAACCGAGGAATCGGAGTTGTTCCGCGCCATCCGCACGGTGGCCCGCGGCGGCCGCTACGTCGGCCCCGACCTGGCCGACCTGCTGGTGGCCGGCGTACGCGGCGACCCGAACGCCCCGCTGCACAGCATTCTCTCGGAGCGCGAATTCCAGATCTTCTGCAAGCTCGCGCAGGGTGAATCGGTGTCGGAGATCGCGAATCGGCTCTTCCTGAGCGTCAAGACGGTGAGCACCTACCGCAGCCGTATCCTCGAGAAGATGTCCATGAAGAGCAATGCCGACATCACCACCTACGCGCTGCGGAATAATCTCGTCCAGTAGTTAGCTCCTCATGGATGAGGCCATGCAGCAGTCGACGCCCGCAGGATCGTCGGCCGGACGCAGCAACGCCGCGGCCGCCGCAGTGCGCAAGAACGGTGCGCCGGGCAAGCCGTTGCGCATCCTGCTGGTGGAGGACTCGCCGCTGCTGCGCGGCCGGCTCGAGAACATGCTCTCGCAGCACGCCGCGTTCAAGGTCACCGGGCTCGCGGCCGCCGAGGCCGAGGCCATCGAGAAGCTCGATACCGTTCCCTACGACGCCATCGTCGTCGACGTCGAGCTGCGGCCCGGCAGCGGCATCGGCGTGATCCGCCAGGCGCGCGCGCGCAACAAGGACGTCAAGGACGGCGGGCACGTGTGGATCATCGTGCTCACCAACTACGACCTGCCGACGGTGCGCGAACGCTGCATGCAGGCCGGCGCCGATCATTTCCTGGACAAGATGCGCGAGATCGACCAGCTGATCCCGATCCTGCTGGGCATCGCCGGCCGCAAGAGCTGAGCGTCGGGAAATCGAACCCGGTCGACGTGGCCCGTCAGGGCTGCACGGCCTTCGGAACGAAC
>DASTHJ010000295.1:0-8752 GCA_035718265.1 Steroidobacteraceae bacterium
GAGCTCGAGCACGTCACCGCCGGTGGTCTCGAGCACCTCGGCGGTCTGGCGCGCGAGGCAGCGCGAGAACAGGCTCGACACTTCCGGCGCGGTGACGAAATCACCGGCGCCGCCGAGCTTGGCCGCGCCGGCGCTGTAGTAGCCGAGACCGGGCGAATACAGTGCCAGCCGCATGTAGGCATCGAAGCCGATCGCGCCGCCGTGCGCGGCGACGAACTCGCGGATGTGCGCCGCGACGCGTTCCGAGTGCGCGCGTTCCGCCGCATCGAGCGGCGGCAGGGTTGTGACGGAAGCGGCAGAAGTCATACAGTGCATCGTAAATGAGCGACGGCAGTCTAGCGGGCAAGACGGTGCTGATCACCGGCGGCGCCAAGCGCGTCGGCGCGGCCGTGGCGCGCGAGCTGCACGCCGCCGGCGCGAATCTCGCCATCCACTATCGCAGCTCCTCGCGCGAAGCGGCCGCCCTGGCGGCCGGGCTGAATGCCGCGCGCAAGGATTCGGTCGCGATCGTCGCCGGGGAGCTGCTGGAGATCGAAAAGCTGCCCGCGCTGGTCGAGTTCGCGGTGCGCAGCTTCGGCGGCCTGGACGTGCTGATCAACAACGCCTCGACGTTCTATCCGACGAAGATCGGCGAAATCACGCCGGCCGCCTGGGACGACCTGCTCGGCACGAATCTCAAGGTGCCGACGTTCCTTTCACAGGCGGCGGCGCCCGCGTTGCGCGCCGCGCGCGGGCTGATCCTCAACATCGTCGACATCCATGCATTGCGTCCGCTGCGCGACCATACGGTGTATTGCACCGCCAAGGCCGGGCTGCACATGCTGACGCGCTCGCTCGCCAAGGAGCTCGGCCCCGAGATCCGCGTGAACGGCATCGCCCCGGGACCCATCCTGTGGCCGTCCGGCCAGGCGGAAGACGACGCGAAGCGCGCCAGGATCATCGAGCGCACGATTCTCAAGCGCATGGGGTCGCCTGAGGACATTGCGCGCACGGCGCTGTTCTTCGCGGCGCAGGCGCCTTACGTGACCGGACAGATCCTGGCGGTGGATGGAGGAAGAAGCGTCGCCTGGTGAGTGGCGCTGCCTCAAAAAAAAGGGCCGCTGTCGCCAGCGGCCCGAGTCTTGCGGTTAGAGAACTTCCATCAAATCAACATCAACTAGAACTTGTAGCGCGCTCCGAGGGCGTAGCGCGGGCCCTGGTCTTCCAGGCGCCACATCTGCTTGTCCGAACGACCGTGCCAGCGGAGATCTTCGCCGGCCAGGTTCAGGGCTTCGAACGACACCGCCAGGTGCTGGTTGATGTCGTAGCCCACGTTCAGATCGATCTGGTCGTATTCCTCGACGAAGATCGGGTTGTGGAACTGGCCGACGTTCAGGTTCTGCAGGTACTCGTCGCGCCAGTTGTAGGCGAGACGCGCCGACAGGCCGAACTTCTCGAACATCAGCACCGCGTTCGCCGAATCGGACAGGCCGAGCAGCGCGAACTGGTTCTCGTTCGGATCGCTGTCCACCTTGTAGCCGATGTCACCGCGCACGATGGTGTAGTTGGCCAGCACGCCGAAGCCGGAATCGCCGAAGAAGTACTGCCCGGCGAGCTCGAAGCCGTGGATCTTGGCTTCCTTGTTGTTGATCGGCGTGTTCACGGCGAACTCGTACAGCGGATCCTCGGCGTTCGGCAGGATGTCGTATTGCGTCGCGAAGGCGACGTGCTGATCGTTGCTGCCGTTGTAGTTTTCCAGGCCGCCCGCCCAGAACACGCCGTTCTTGTCCGTGAAGCCATCCGGGTTCTCGAGCATGGCGATCGCCGTGAACAACGCGGAATCGTTCACCGCGAACGGATGCGCCGGATCCTTCAGGTAGGCCAGCGCCTGCTGCGCGCGCGGACCGCCGGTCTGGTTGCGGATGCCGAACAGGTTGATGTTCTGGACGGCGTTGCCGATGAAATTCTCGACGTTCTTCTGGAACGCGCCGACCGATACGTAACCGCTGTCCGAGAAGTAGTACTCGAGCGAGAGATCGAAGTTGTCGGACTCCAGCGGCAGCAGGCCGGTGTTGTTCTGCGCTCCGGGCGGCGCGAATCCGCCCACCAGCGTCGAACCGCCCGGCGTCGCCGGCACCTGGCCCGCGGCGAGGTTGAAGTATTCCGGCCGTGCGATGGTCTTGCTGTACGAGAACCGGCCCTTCAACGAATCCGTGAGGCCGATGTCGAAGTCCAGGTTCGGCAACAGGCTGTGGTAGCGGCCGTCGTCGGTCAGCAGCGTCTCGTTGCCGACATTGGGGCGCACGACCTGGAAATCGTTGTCGTCCTGCCAGAGCAGCGCGGTCGGCACCAGCATGTTGTTGGCGGCGTGCACGTCGGTCTCCTCGTAGCGCGCGCCGACCACCAGGTGGCTGGGCATTTCACCGATGCCCAGCTTGAACGTCACCTGCGCATACAGCGACCGCGTGTCCTCGGAGATCGTGCTGTAGGTGTTGTAGCCCGGGTTGTAGCGCAGCTCGCCATCGGCGGCAGAGTCTTCCTGCCAGTCGACGTAGCCATGCTGCAGGGCCCACTGGCCGAGCGTATTGGCATTGCCCTTCCAGCCGCCGGTCGGCGCACCGACCGGATTGAAGTCGTCGAACGCGCCGGTGAGGCTGAACGGCGTCAGCAGGGCCACCATGTCCGGCACTTCGCCGCTGTCGCCCACGCCCCAGTCGCCGAGCTTCAGGTAGCCGCCCGATGAACGCTGCCGCGAGTCCATGGCGCGCGTCTCGAAGCCGAACTTCAGCGTGCTGTCGTCGGTCATCTGGAACTGGCCATCGAAGCGCGTCTGCTTGATGTTGGTTTCCTGGTCGTTGTACGCGATGCGCAGCACCTGTGAGCCGAGGCTGTCCGGGCCGAAGGAGTAGTTCGGATCGCCGTCGACGTCGGCATACGCATCGAGCTGCGTCGGATACAGCGTGCGGCCCGCGATCGGCAGCCCGTTGTTGAACTGGAACGTCTGCGTCCAGAAGTTGGAGGCATTGCGGCAGGGAATGCTGGCCTCCGGATCGTCCGGATTCGCCGGGTAGCTCTCCAGGCAGGTGCTGGGCACGAGCCCGGCGAGGCTGAACGCCGATTCGCCGCCGCCGGTGACCGGATCGTTGGGCAGGCTGCGCGCGGTGGAGTCGTGGAAGTCGAAGCCGAGCGTCAGGCGATCGGTCACCGCCCAGTCGGCGTTGAAGCCCAGCGACCTGAGGTCGTTCTTCTGCTCGCGATGCTCCTGCTCGTAGCCGAAGTCCTTCGAGGCGCCGGTGAACTCGTGCATCAGCACCGGCGTGGCCACCTTCTCGTTGGTGTCGAAGATGATGTGGTCGAAGCCATTGCGCTGCAGCCAGATGGTCTGCTCGCCGCGGTCCTCGATGAGCTCGCTCTGCGCGAACGTGTAGTCGGCCGTGAGCGTCAGGCCTTCGATCGGTGCGAGCTGCACGGTGAACTGCGCGTTGACGCGCTCGCGCTCGGTGTCCGAGAACACGTAGCGGATGTCGTTCGGAATGCCGTACAGCTGGCCCTCGGCCGGCGCGTTCTCGATCAGCGCGGCGACCTGGTCGTCGGAGGCATCGTAGGGCGTGTCGTTGTTGTCGACGAACAGCGGCGCGGAGTCCGCATTGGCCGCCAGGTCGCTGTGCCACGGCTGGATGTGCCAGTCGTTCACCGTCGAGCCGGACGAACCGGCGTCGCGCTTCTGGTAGCTGGCCGCCAGCCCGATGCCGAACATCCTGTCCTCGGTCGCAAACGAGAAGATGCCGGAGAGCTCGGGCGTGACGTCGTCGCCGACGCGGTTGGTGGTGTCGTTCAGCGCCTTGGCGCCCACGTTCAGCACCAGCCCGTCGTTGTCGAGCGGGCGCGCCGTGCGCACGTTGATCGACGCGCCGATGCCGCCGGTCGCGATGTCGGCGCGCCCGGTCTTGTAGACCTCGACCGCGCTGATCGACTCGGCGGCCAGGTTCGCGAAATTGAAGGCGCGCGAATTGCCGGCCACGCCGCCGGCGGTCGGTGCGGCGTTCGCGAATGCGTCGGCCGCCGGCATCTGCCGCCCGTTGAGCGTCACCATGTTGAACTGCGGGCCGAAGCCGCGCGCCGTGACGGTCGCGCCCTCGCCGTTGCGGCGGTCGATCGACACGCCGGTGATCCTCTGCAGCGCCTCAGAGAGGTTGGTGTCGGGGAACTTGCCGATGTCCTCGGCGTTGATCGCGTCGACCACGCCGATGGCCTCGCGCTTGGTGTCCATCGAGGCCTTGAGACTGCCGATCATGCCGGTGACCACGACGGTCTCGATCTCCTCGCCCTGCTGCTGGTCCTGCGCCTGCTGCGCGAAGAGTGGATTGATGAGTACCGCGCCGCCCACGATCGTGAACAACGCCCTGGAATTGAAGGGCCGCGCCCTGCTGGCTGTTTTCATTACCTGCGCTCCTGACAGATTTGCCACTGTGTATTCCGCGCGACAGCGCCGCCGCGGAACTCCCTCGCTGTACCGGCGCGAGCATGCGAAACGGCGGCACGTGGCAGAAGCGCAATTTGACGAACTGGACTATCCGGTAGATAGATCGGATGCACGGCTGGGCCGCATCCGGGACGCGGCATGCACGCGCGCCGCGCCGCGGGTGCGCGCCGCGCGTCGGCATTACGCCACGTGTCGGCGGGCAGACAGGTCCGTCTAACTAGTGAACCGATGCGCCGCGGCCGGCGAGGCGCCGTGCGGCGTCGCTACGGGCGCGGCGCCGGCAGGTCCAGGTCGACCGGCGTCATCGCGTGGCCGTCGCGATCGAACTGCGCCCACAGCTCGCCGATGGTGCGCCCCGCGACCGGGTGCACGACCTCCGGCGCGATCTCGGCGAGCGGACCCAGCATGTAGGGGCGCTTCAGCAGGTCCGGCCGCGGCACCGTGTGGTCCTCGGTCTTCTCGACGAGATCCCCGTACAGCAGCACGTCCAGGTCCATGGTGCGCGACGCCCACTTCGGCGCGTAGCGCGGCCGGCCGCATTGCGTCTCGATGGCGCGCAGGCGCGCGAGCACCGATTCGAGCGGCTGCGCCGCCGAGAAGCCGATCACCAGGTTGACGAAGTCCGGGCCCTCGAAGCCCACGGCGACGTTGCGGTAGGCGCGCGAGAAGCGCGCGTCCGGCCAGGTGTGCGCGACCTGCGCGCAGGCGTGCGGCAGGTGCTTCTCCGGCTCCAGGTTGCTGCCGGCCGCGACGAACACCCGCACGTGGCCGGGCTTCAGCAGGTTCATCGTCCGAGATCGGCGCGCGTGCGCAGCACGGCGACGCCCACGTCCCTGCTGTGGCGGATCGCGCCGGGCTTGTTGATCGACAGGCGCACCCATTCCACCGCGAACTCCTCGAGGATCAGCAGCGCCGCGCGATGCGCCAGCGTCTCGACCAGCTTGAAACTCGACTCGCCGACGAACGCGATCAGGCGCTTGGCCACCTTCTTGTAGTCGAGCGTGTCGGCCACGTCGTCGCGCTGCGCGGCGCGTGCGCAGTCCACGGGCATCTCCACGTCGAGCACCACGGTCTGCTTCGTGCGCCGCTCCCACTCGATGAAACCGATGATGCACTCGACTTCCAGGCCGTGCAGGAAGATGCGGTCGCCCTGCTCGCCGCCGCCCGGGATGGTCACTGTCTTCGGCATGCTGCCCACGTTTCGTCCTGGCTATCCTGCAAGTTCCGCCAGCGGCCATTGCGCGCGTGCGCGGATCGCCGCCGGTTCGTGCCGGCCGGCCTTGAGGCGCGCCATGCCGGCGACGGCAATCATGGCAGCATTGTCGGTGCAAAACTCGACCCGCGGATAGAACACCCGCACGCCGCCGCGCGCCGCCGCCGCGTCGAGCCGCGCGCGCAGCAGCCGGTTGGCACCGACGCCGCCGGCCACCACCACGGCGCCGTGGCCGGTTGCCTCGAGCGCGCGCAGCGTCTTGCCGACCAGCGTGTCGACGATGGCCTCCTGCACGCCGGCCGCGATGTCGGCGCGCGTCGCATCGTCGAGGCCCTGGCCCGCGTGCTCGCGGACCGCGAGCGCGACCGCGGTCTTGAGGCCCGAGAAACTGAATTCCAGGCCGCCACGATCCAGCATCGGACGCGGAAAGCCGAAGCGCGCGGCCCGGCCAGAGGCCGCGAGCCGCGCGAGCTCCGGCCCGCCGGGATAAGGCAGGCCTAACAATTTGGCGGACTTGTCGAAGGCTTCGCCGGCCGCATCGTCGCGCGTCTCGCCGAGCACCGCGTAACGCCCGGGCGCCTGCACGTCGATCAGCATGGTGTGCCCGCCGGAGACCAGCAGCGCCAGGTGCGGGAATGGCGGGGGTTCCGGTTCGAGCAGCGGCGCGAGCAGGTGGCCCTCGAGGTGATGCACGGCCACCGCGGGCACGTTCCAGGCGTAGGCGAGCGCGCGTCCGAGCGCCGCGCCGGTCAGCAGTGCGCCGATCAGGCCGGGGCCGGCCGTATATGCCACGCCGTCCAAGTCCGCCGGCTGCGTATCGGCTTCCGCCAGCGCCGCGCGCACCAGGGGCAGCAGGCGGCGCACGTGATCGCGCGAGGCCAGCTCCGGCACGACCCCCCCGTACAGGCGATGCAGATCCACCTGGCTGTGGATCTGGTGCGCCAGCAGGCCGGCGGCGTCGTCATGGACCGCCACGGCGGATTCGTCACAGGAGGATTCGAGGGCCAGGATGCGCATGTATAAGTAGTGAGACGGGGGTCCGATGTCCTTGCCAGGCCCGCCCTTTGATTTTTGGGGGCCGTTCTATAGAATCGCCACCCCTGCCTCCGGCAGGTCGTGGCAAAACTCCAGACAAATCAAAGGGTTGAGGTTTAGATGCCGAGCGTTCGAGTGCGTGAAAACGAATATTTCGATGCCGCCCTGCGCCGTTTCAAGCGCGCATGCGAAAAAGCGGGCGTGCTCACGGAGCTCCGGCGCCGCGAATTCTATGAGAAGCCCACGCAGGAGCGTAAGCGCAAGAAGGCCGCCGCCGTGAAGCGCCACCTCAAGCGCAACAGCCCGCGTGATTTCTCGGCGCGTCCGCGCGCGAGCTGAAGACCTGGGTCGATGACGCTCAAGGAGCGCATCAACGAAGACATGAAGACCGCGATGCGATCCGGCGACAAGGATCGCCTCGCGGTCATTCGCCTTTTGCAGGCGGCCATCAAGCAGCGTGAAGTCGACGAACGCGTGGCGCTCGACGACAACCAGGTCATGGTGGTGCTCGAGAAGATGATCAAGCAGCGCCGTGAATCGGTGGTGGCCTTCGACAAGGGCGGGCGCGCCGACCTGGTCGCCAAGGAAAACGCCGAGATCGCCGTGCTGCAGCCCTATCTACCGGCGCAGCTCTCCGAGGCCGAGCTCGACGCCCTCATCGCCGAGGCGATCTCGTCCACCGGCGCCGCGTCCATCAAGGACATGGGCAAGGTCATGGGCGTCGTGAAATCCAAGGCGGCCGGCAAGGCCGACATGGGCGCGGTCGGCGCTCGCATCAAGGCGAAGCTCGGCGGCTGAAGGCCGCACGCATGGGTGGCCGGGGAATAGCCACCGCGGGCGCGCTGATCCTCATCGCGCTGATCTGCATCTCCATCTCCCGCAAGATCGAAGCCGAGCGGCGGCAGCTCGGGCGTTTCCCCCGTCAGCGCCTGCCGCTGGTGATCGGCGGATCGATCGGCGCCCTTTTCCTCTGCATCCTGGTCGCTTTGGCGCTTCTCCGCTGAAGGCGGGCGCTAGAATCCGGCCCTGATGGCCGGCCGCATTCCCCAGAGTTTCATCGACGAACAGACCGCGCGCGCGGACATCGTCGAGCTGATCGGCTCGCGCGTCGAGCTCAAGAAGGCCGGCCGCGAGTACCGGGCCTGCTGCCCGTTCCACAACGAGAAGACGCCGTCCTTCTGGGTGAGCCCGCAGAAGCAGTTCTATCACTGCTTCGGCTGCGGCGCGCACGGCACCGCGCTCGGTTTCCTGATGGAGTACGACAAGCTGTCGTTCCCGGAGGCCATCGAGGAACTCGCCGGGCGGCTCGGCCTGGAGGTGCCGCGCGAGGCGGCGAGCCAGCCGGACCCCGGCGGCAGCACCCAGCCGCTGTACGACCTGAACCTCAAGGTCGCGAAGCATTTCGCCGGCCTGCTGTCCGGCGATGCGCGCGCCCGCGAGTACGCGAAGAAGCGCGGCCTGACTCGCGACACGCTGGAGCGATTCATGATCGGCTTCGCGGCGGATTCCTGGAACGACGTGCTGAAGCGCTTCGGCACCACGGATGCCGACCGCAAGGTGCTGCTGGAATGCGGGCTGATCATCGAGCGCGAGCGCACCGACTCGCGCACGCTGGAGTGCTACTACGACCGCTTTCGCGACCGGTTGATGTTCCCGATCCGCGATTCCCGCGGCCGCGTGCTGGCCTTCGGCGGCCGGATCATAGACCAGGGCGAGCCCAAGTACCTGAACTCGCCCGAGACGCTGCTGTTCCACAAGGGTCGCGAGCTCTATGGCATGTACGAGGTGCGCCAGAGCCGCACGGCGCTGAAACGTCTGCTGGTGGTCGAGGGCTACATGGACGTCGCCCGCCTGCACCAGGCCGGCGTCAACTACGCGGTGGCCACGCTCGGCACGGCGACCACGCCCGAGCACCTGCGCCGTATATTCAAGCTGGTCAACGAGGTGGTGTTCTGTTTCGACGGCGACAAGGCGGGCCGCGCGGCCGCGTGGCGCGCGCTCGGCAATGCACTGCCCGAGGCGCGCGAGGGCCGGCAGATCCG
>DASTHJ010000296.1:0-2391 GCA_035718265.1 Steroidobacteraceae bacterium
ACGGCGCGCGATACCGAGCTGGACGCCGTGTCGGGACTGCGGCTCGGCGCCGACGACTTCCTGACCAAGGACCTGTCGCTCGCGCACCTGATCGCGCGCGTCAACGCGCTGTTCCGGCGCGTCGATGCGCTGCGCCGTCCCGCCGAGGAGAAGCAGGTCATCCGCCGTGGGGCGCTCACGCTCGACAGCGAACGCATGTCGGTCACCTGGAACGGGCAGGTCGTGCTGCTGTCGCTCACCGAGTTCTGGATCGTGTACGCGCTCACGAAGCATCCCGGCCACGTGAAGAACCGGCAGCAGCTCATGGATGCGGCGAACGTGGTGCTCGACGACAACACCATCACCTCGCACATCAAGCGCATCCGCCGCAAGTTCCAGGCCGTCGACCCGGGCTTCGATGCCGTGCACACCGTCTACGGCATGGGATACCGCTGGGTCGAGTGATCGGCCGTGGCCGTGAACCGCTTCCTGGAAAAACTCCGCACCGGGCCGATCTCCGGCTTCCGGCTGCGCACCAAGCTACTGCTGCTGGCGTTGACGACGCTGGCGCTGCCCTGGGCCGGCTGTCAGTACGCGCGCGAGATGGAAACCGTGCTGCGCGAGAGCGAACAGCAATCGCTGCTGGCCGTGACCACGACCATCGCCGGTTCGCTCAAGGGCCGCCAGGAACTGCTGTTTCGCGCGGACTCCCTGCCCGGCGCCGACGGCGCCAGCCCGCGCGACATCACCCCCGTGGTGCTCTCCGGCGTGCCGCTGCTCGATGGCCGCGCCGACGAGTGGGACAGCCACGCGCGCAACCTGGTGCGCGTCGCAGGTCCCGGCGGCGACAGCCTGCGGCTGCTGGCCGCCACGCACGAACGCTGGCTGTACCTCGCCATGCTGGTGCGCGACGATCGCTGGATCTTCGATGCTTCGGATCTCACGCCGCTGGATTCCTCGACCATCGGCGATCGCGTCTGGCTGGCATTCGACGACAAGCGCGGCGGCCAGCAGCAGCTGTTCTTCGCCAGCACGGCGCCGGGCGCCGTGCACGCACGCCGCATCGAGACGCAGGAATACGGCCGCGAGCGGGCGGTCGAGGAGCCGCGCATCCAGGCGGCCTGGCAGCGCTCGCGTGACGGCTGGGTGCTGGAGATGGGCGTGCCGCTGTCGATGGTCGGCCAGCACCTGGGTGTGCTGATCGACGACCGCGACCGGCGCGGCGCAGCGCGCGCCAGCTACGGCACGCTCGAACCTTCGGACCTGCGCGCCAGCGGCCGGCTGATCGCCGCCTCCCCGGACCTGAACGATCACCTGCGGCAGTTCTCGCAGCCCGGCGTGGAGCTGACCGTGAGCTCGGCGAGCGGCGCGACGCTCACCCGCCTCGATGCGCCGGCGCTGCCGGGCGACTACACGCGGCTGCGCGGCTTCCTGCCGCGCATGTACCGCCTGATGCTCGACGGCGGCCGCGTGCCGCGCAGCGTCTCGCAGGCGGATCGCGCGCGCGCCGCGCAGGACCTGACCGAGCACGCGGTGCGCGGCTCGCCGGCCACCACGCTGTTCGCGGGCCGCTACGAGAACAGCGTGATCGTCGCCGCGGCCGCGCCGATCTTCGCGGCCGACGGCAAACACGTGATCGGCGTGATCCAGCTGGCGCAGACCGCCGACCGCTGGCTCACGCTGCGCGACCGGGCGCTCACGCGCCTGTTGAACCTCACGCTGTTCGTCACCCTGTTCGCGGTCGGTGCCGCCTTCTGGTTCGCCGGCCGCATGACGCTGCGCATTTCGCGGCTCGGAGCCGCCAGCGAAACCGCGCTGACCCGCGAAGGCAACCTGGCGCGCGAGCTGCCGGAGGCCGACGCCGCCGACGAGCTCGGTGACCTGTCGCGCAGCTTCTCTTCGCTGCTGGGCCGCCTCGACGAATACACGGGCTATCTGCGCTCACTCGCCGGCAAGCTGGCGCACGAGATCCGCACGCCGCTCACGATCATCCGATCGTCGCTCGAGAACCTGGAATCCGAGGTCCGGGCGTCGGAGGAAGCCAAGGTCTACATCGCGCGCGCGCGCGAGGGCAGCGAGCGGCTGGGCGCCATCCTCACGGCCATGGGCGCGGCGACGCGGGTCGAGGAAGCCATCGCGCACAGCGAGCGGCAGAGGTTCGACCTGGCGGGGCTCGTGCGGGCGACGGTCGAGGCGTATCGGTCGGCGTTTCCTGCAAGGCGCTTTTCCTGCACCGTGCCCGAAAGCCCGGTGGAGATGACCGGCGCACCGGACCTGATCGTGCAGATGCTCGACAAGCTCGTCGACAATGCCGTCGACTTCAGCGTTGAAGGCGCCACGATCACGATTGTCTTGCGCGCCGAGGAGACCTTTGCCGAGCTGTCGGTCGCGAATCCCGGACCCCCACTGCCG
>DASTHJ010000297.1:0-2535 GCA_035718265.1 Steroidobacteraceae bacterium
TACGAAACGCTTCAAACTCCTGCAATGCGGCGGAGCCTACCACGCCTTGTGCGCAAAACAACACAAGGCAGGCAATTTGCGACGAAATGGCTGTAGAAACGGCCTTTTTTTAGCGGTACCACGGCGTGGCAGCCACGCGACTCAGAGTAACCCGGAGTGTCGGCGGCCGCCCGGAATAGAATGCATCCGAGCATGGCCGCACTGACCACACCCGAATCCCTTGCAGCGCAACATGCGCCGGCCATCGACCCTTCGGACGCGCGGCTGCGCGCGCTGACCGAGTTCGCGCTGGAGATCATCACCGTGCAGGACGCGAGCGGCGCGTTCACCTACGTGAACGAAGCCGTCACGCGGCATCTCGGCTATCCGGTCGCCGAGTTGTTAGGGCGCAATGCAGCAGAGTTCCTGCATCCCGACGATGCCGAGGCGATGCGCGAGCGGTTCCGCGCGGTGCTCGAGGCCGAGAACACTCCGCAGGAGCTCAACCGCTTCGAGTACCGCTTCCGGCACCGCGACGGCAGCTGGTGCTGGCTGGAGAGCGTCGCGGTCAACGCGCTCGCCAACCCGGCCGTGCGCGGCGTCATCGCACATTCGCGCGACATCTCCTGGCGCAAGGCCAACGAACGCATCCTGCTGCTGAACCATGCGCGCTACCGCACGGTCGCCGACCTTTCGGCGGGCGCCGTGCACGAGTACGTGATGAATGCGGACGGCAGCTACGAGCTCGAATGGGCGCTCGGTACCGAGCGCGTCTACGGGTGCGACGAGCAGGAATTCCGGCGTCGCGGCTGGCAGAGCTTCCATGTCAGCGACGGCTGGGAGGAAGCCAGCGCCGCGCGCACGCGGCGCTACCTGGCGGGAGAGAGCATCGAGTTCACGGTGAAGATCCGCCGCGCCGACGGCCACATTCGCTGGGTCGAGGTGAAGAATCGGCCGATCGCCGACCCCGCGACCGGCAAGTTCACGCGGCTGGTGGGCGTGATCGTCGACGTCACCGAGCGCAAGCAGGCGGCCGACGCCCTGCGCGAGAGCGAGTTCCGCTACCGCACCGTCGCGGAGCTCACCTCGGGTTTCGTCTACGAGGCCACCGTCGACGACGCCGGCGAAACGCGGGTCGTGTGGGCCAGCCCGGGCTTCGAATCCTTCTTCGGCGCCGGCTTCGAAGAGCTGAACCGCCGCGGCTGGCGCGACGTGTTCTTCCCGGCCGACCATGCCAGCGCCATCCAGCGACGCATGCGCCTGCGCGACGGCGAGCGCACGGAGATGCAGCTGGCGCTGAAGACATTTCGCGGCGATACGCGCTGGATCCACCTGGCAAACCAGCCGGTGTTCGCGCTCGACGGCAGTGTCGAGCGCTACATCGGCGTGGTGCACGACATCACCGACCGCAAGATGAGCGAAGAGCTGCTGCGCACCCAGGCGCTGGCGATCGAGGTGATGCACGAGGGCGTGGTGCTGACCGACAGCGGCGGCATCATCCGCATGACCAATCCGGCGTTCGACCGGATGTTCGGCATCGTGGCCGGTTCGCTGGTCGGCAAGCACATCCGCGCCCTGCCCTGCGATCCGCCGCTCGACCGGCGGATTGCCGAGTCCGCCGACGAGACCACGGCGCGCGGCGCGCCGCTGGTCAGTGAGCTGATGGTGCGCGGCGCACGCGACGGCGACGCGACGCTGTTCGTCGAGGCGACGGTCTCCTCGCTGGTGCTGCGCGGCGAGCGCTTCTGGCTGACCATGCTGCAGGACGCGACCGCGCGGCGGCAGCTCGAGCGCGAAGTGCTCGAGGCCAGCAACCGCGAGCAGCAGCGCATCGGCAACGATCTGCACGACGGCCTCGGGCA
The DNA here is from genome assembly GCA_035718265.1 of Steroidobacteraceae bacterium. Lineage (GTDB taxonomy): Bacteria > Pseudomonadota > Gammaproteobacteria > Steroidobacterales > Steroidobacteraceae > CADEED01. The sequence continues at coordinate 1,842 of DASTHJ010000297.1, forward strand.
GGAGCTGACCGGCATCGCGCTGCTGCTGCGCGGTCTCGAGAATCGCGCGGAACGCGAGGCACCGGCGCTGTCGTCGGCCATCGAAGAAGTCGCACTGCTGGTCAACGACGCCATCTTCACCACGCGCGCGCTGGCGCGCGGCCTGTCGCCGGTCACCTTCGACCGCGGTGGACTGGCGCTCGCGCTGGAAGAGCTGGCGCGCCGGCTGTCGGCCATGTTCCACATCAGCGTGCGTTGCGAGGCCGACGGCGCGCTCGACCAGGGACTCGAGTCCGTGAACGCACTGCACCTGTACCGGATCGCACAGGAGGCGGTCACCAATGCCGCGCAGCACGGCGCGGCCGGTCAGGTACAGATCGTGCTGCGCCAGGATGGCGAGCGCGGCCTGCTGCGCGTCGAGGACAACGGCCAGGGTTTCAATCCGGCGACGCAGCTGGCCAAGGGACTCGGCCTGCGCATCATGCATTACCGCGCGCAGATGATGGCCGGGAGCGTGCGCGTCGAAAGCGCCCGCGGACGCGGCACCATCGTCAGCTGCTGGTTTCCAAGAGGTGCCGGGTGAGAAAAGTGGGGATTAGAGAGTGGGGAAAATGGGGACATTCTCCATTTCTTAGCAAAAGGGGACGCACCTGCTTCAGGTACGTCCCCTATTGCCCGCGAAGCGGGGAAATGGAGAATGTCCCCATTTTCCCCA
>DASTHJ010000298.1:0-3373 GCA_035718265.1 Steroidobacteraceae bacterium
CCGTTGCCTTGCTCGCGCTGCTGTTCGCGCTGCCCGCGTCAGCCGATGCGATTTCCGACACGCGCGCCGCCTACTTGCAGGTGATCGACCGGCCCCATTTGCCGCCAAAGGCCGAGCTGACCGAGCTTGCGCCGGTGGAAGGTCTGCGGAAAATCCATTTCTGGTTCTCGTCGGACGCCACCGAGCGCGTGCCGGGCTATCTGTTGCTGCCGGATCCGCGTTCTTTCAAAGGGCCGCGCCCCGTGGTCATCGCGCTGCACGGCACCGGCGGCAACAAGGACAGCGGCCAGATCGCGACCATCGTGCTCGAGGCCGCGAAGGCGGGATTCATCGGCGTGGCGATCGACGGCCGCTTCCACGGCGAGCGCACCCAGGCGGGCAGCGGCGCCGCGGAATACAACGCGGCCATCGCGCGCGCGTTCACGACCGGCGAGGGGCACCCCTTCTACTACGACAGCGCCTGGGACGTGATGCGGCTGGTCGACTATCTCGCGACGCGCCAGGACGTGGACGCGAAGCGCATCGGCCTCACCGGAATCTCCAAGGGCGGCATCGAGACCTATTTCACCGCCGCCGCCGATCCGCGCATCGCCGCGGCCGTGCCGTACATCGGCGTGCAGAGCTTCAAGTGGGCGCTGGACAATGGCCAATGGCGCGCGCGCATCGCCACGATCCAGGGTGCCTTCAACGCTGCCGCCGCCGAAGCCGGCCAGTCGCCCGACAGCGTGGATTTCGTGCGCACCTTCTATGCGCGCGTCGTGCCCGGCATCGACGGCCGTTTCGACGGTCCGGAAATGCTCAAGCTGATCGCGCCGCGGCCACTGCTGGTGATCAATGCGGATTCGGACGCGAACACGCCGATCGCCGGCGTGCGCCTGGCGGTGGACAGCGCGCGGCCGCTGTACGCCGCGGCGAATGCCGCCGACCGGCTGCAGCTCATGGTCGAGGAGAACACGCCGCACCGCGTGAACCCCGAGGCGATCGATGCGGGAATCGCCTGGTTCGTACGCTGGCTGAAGCCGTGAGGCTCCGCGCGCTGATTCACTCCAGTTCGCCCAGCAAACGGTTTGCCTCGATCGCGGCCACCTCGATCGCCGTCGTGGTCGACCACAGGAATTGCGCTTCGAGCGCGGCGCCCGCGAATCGCTGTTCGGCGAGCGCCGCGAGATCCGCCACGCAGTTCGCGAGCACCTCCAGGTCGAAGCTCCTCGCCATGCCCGCCGCGCGCTGCGATGCGAAGCGCAGCTCCTGCCAGGCCGCCGGTTGGCCGGCGATCAATTGCGGTACGTCGCGCCTCATCTGCTCGATGTCGCCGAGCGTGCGTTGCAGGAAGAGCCGGATGAGTTGTTTGCGCTTGTCGCCCGCCGTTGTATCAGGGCCGCGCGCCTCGATCATGGCAGTGCGGTTGGAACGCCGAGCGAACGAAGATCGATTGCCATGGCGCTACGTTAACGACACGCCTGCCGCGGCGTAACGGCCGCCAGTTGGCAGCGACGGTCCGCTGCTTCCGACAGGCGTCAGCCCATCGCGCCGGCGCTGTCATCCATGCCGTGGAAATGGCGACAGGCGTACGTTGCCGATCGCCGACGTCCGCGACGCTCCGCGGACGCTATTTCAGGAACGCCACCGCCATGGGTCGCGGGATGGCCACCGGCTCGCCCACGGGCGCCAGCTCGCCGCTCTGCGCGTCGATCGAAAAGACGGTGACGTTGCCGCTTTCCTGGTTGCTGACGATGAGCCACCGCTCACCCGGATCAAACGTGAAATAGCGCGGCACCTTGCCGCGAGACGGCACGCGCTGGCGCAGCGTCAGCTCGCCGGTGCGCGCATCGACCGAATACAACACGATGCTGTCGTGGCCGCGGTTGGTCACGTACACGAACTTGCCGTCGCTGCGCACCGCGATCTCCGCGGCGGTATTGGGTTCGGTGTAGTCGGCCGGCAGCGTCTTCACCTGCTGGAACTGCGTGGCCGTGCCCTTGGCGGAATCCCAGTTGAACGCGATGACTTCGTTGGAGATCTCCTGCACCGCGTACAACCACTTGCCGTTCGGATGGAAGGCCAGGTGACGCGGGCCCGAACCGCCGTTGACCTTGGTGAACGCCGGGTCGTTGGCCGTGAGCCTGCCGGTCTTCTCGTCGAACTTGTAGATGACCAGCTTGTCGGTGCCGAGGTCGGCCACCAGCGCGAACTTGTTGGTTGGATCGGTGCGAATCCAGTGCGCGTAGGGTCTGGTCTGGCGCTGCGGATGCACGCTCGAGCCCTCGTGTTGCACGAACGCAGTCTGCTGGTCGAGCGAGCCGTCGGCCGCGAGTGAATGGACCTCGACGAAGCCGCCGCCGTAGTTGGCGTCGAGTACGTAGTGCCCCGTCTTGTCGACGCTCACGTAGCTCGGACCGCGGCCCCTGGATTCCTTGTAGTTGAGCAGCTGCAATGCGCCGGTCGTCTTGTCCTGCACGGCGAAGGCGCTGACCCCGCCCGGCGTGCCCGTGTTGCACATGTACAGGCGACTGCCGTCGGCCGAGAGCGTGAAGTGCGCCGGATCGCGCGTCTCCATGATCATCTTCGGTGTGGAGAGCCGGCCGGTCGCGGAATCGAATTCCGCGACCGTGATGCCCATCTTTTCGGGATTCTGTGTCGCGATGTAGAGCAGTGATGTCCTGGCCATGGTGTGCGTGCCGAAACTGGTGAGGAGGACGGCGAGGGTGACGGTGACGAGCGCGTGTTTCATCGGGCGTTCCCCGGATTGCCGGCGGCGAGCATGCCACATAGAGGTCGCACGCCGGCCGAAATTCCGCTACGGCAGGTAACCGATCTCCCTGCGGTCGATATACTTCTTTTCCACGTCGTTCGGCCAAGAGTGCAGGATCATGAACAAGCTCGCCTTCCACGTTCTCGGCGCCATCCTGGCCCTTCCCGCAGTTGTCGCCGCACAGGCACCGCCGCCGGCGACGGCGGCCGACGCCGTCGCGAGCGTGCCGCTGATCCCGAGATCGGCGCTGTTCGGCAATCCCGACAAGGCGCAGGCGCGTGTCTCGCCCGACGGCAAGTACGTCTCCTACATCGCGCCGCGCGATGGCGTGCTGAACGTGTGGCTCGCAGAGCGCGGCAAGCTCGACGCGGCGAAGCCGATCACCAACGAGCGCAAGCGCGGCATCCGCCGGCACCTGTGGGCGTTCGACAATCGCCACGTGCTCTACGTGCAGGACAACGACGGCGACGAGAACTTCCGCGTGCACGCCGTCGACGTGGTCAGCGGCGCCGACCAGGACATCACCCCGTACCCGGGTGCACGCGCCGAGATCGTCGACCTCTCGTGGCGGAAGCCGGGCGTGGTCGCCGTCGGGCTCAACGATCGCGAGGCCGAGTGGCA
>DASTHJ010000299.1:0-4151 GCA_035718265.1 Steroidobacteraceae bacterium
CCGCCGGAACGCCAGCAGCGCCTGCTGCGCGGCACGCGGCGCTGGCTCGCGATGACGCCCGAACAGCGCGAACGCGCCCGCGAGCGTTACCAGCGCTGGAGCGAACTCTCCGACGAGCAGCGCCAGCTCGCCCGGCAGCGCTGGCATCGGTTCCGCCAGTTGCCACCCGAACAGCAGGCGCGCGTGCGCGAGGGATTCCGCAACTTCCGCAAGCTCTCGCCCGAGCAGAGACGCCGCCTGCGCGAACGCTGGCAGAACGCCACCCCCGAGCAACGGCAGAAGTGGCTGGAGAGGCGTCGCCAGATGCGCGAACGACGCGAAGCCGCTCGCCCTGAACCCTGATCAGCGGATCATTGCGCCGGCGCGCCCGACGGCGGCTTCGGGATGTGTCTGGTCTTCGAGCCCGGGCTGGCCCAGTTGATCACGAAATAGGTCGCGGCCGTGTCGCCGACGTTCTGCACGGCGTGTGGCTGCATCGAGGCGAAGAACAGCACGGACCCGGGACCCACGACGATCTCCTGGCCGTTCACGTGCGCCCGCAGCGTGCCTTCCTTGACGATCACCATCTCTTCGTTCGGATGCGTGTGCGGCGCGTGCGAGGCGGTGTGCGGGTTGAGCGTCGTGATGTGCATCTCGAGCTCGTCGAGCGTGCGCGTGGGCTCGCGCACCACGGCGCGCAGTTCGCCCACGTCGGTCTTCTTCGGCTGCATGTCCGCCCAGTTCCAGGCCGTGGAATCGAGCAGCTTCGCAGGCTCGTCGGCCAGTGAAACGCAGCCCAGGGTGATGCCGGCCGCGAGCGCCGCGGCCGCCAGATCGCGACGTGTGAGCATGTGAGGTCTCCTTGCGAGGCCAGCCTACCAAGCGCGCTCCTTTGGCTACAATACGCGCGCCGCGAGGTCACCGGAGCAATCGCTTGGCATCGAGATCCGAAGAATTATTCGAAAAAACTCTGTTCGCTTCGCGCTGGATTCTGGCGCCGGTTTTCCTGGGCCTTTCACTGGCCCTGATCGCGCTGGGATTCAAGTTCTTCCAGCAGGCGTGGCACGTCTTCGCGCAGCTCATCGAGATGGAAGAGGCGGACCTGGTGCTGACGGTGCTGGCGATGATCGACATCGTGCTGGTCGGCAGCCTCATCATCATGGTGATGTTCTCGGGATACGAAAACTTCGTGTCCACCATCGACGCGAAGGGCTCGGATTCGCTGAACTGGCTCGGCAAGCTGGACGCCGGCACGCTCAAGCTCAAGGTGGCCGCCAGCATCGTGGCGATCTCCTCGATTCACCTGCTGCGGATCTTCATGCAGGCGCAGACCGTGCCCAACGACAAGATCCTGTGGTACGTGATCCTGCACCTGACGTTCGTGGTCTCGGCCGTGCTGCTCGGCGTGCTCGACAAGATTTCCTTCGCCAAGCACCGCGATCATTGACCCGCGAGGCGCGGAGCCGCCTGGCGGCACAGGTGCTGGCGCTGCGCCTGTTGCTCAGCATAGGACTCCAGGCCCAGCGCGGCCCGCCGGGCGTCGAGCTCGTGCGGATCGCCGATCAGCGGCACCAGTGACTTGCCGCCGACGCATTCCATCTGCGTGGCATAAGTTTGCGGCCGCCCTTCGTGGATCGCGATGCGGTCCACCAGGAATGCAAAATTCCGCGGGTCGGTGTCGCCGGTGCGCAGCTTCGGTTCGAGCAGCTCCGCGATCCATGCCTGGTACGCAGGGTCGCGATCGGCGTGTTGCACCAGCAGCCAGGCGGCCTGGTCTGCGGCCTTGCCGTACTTTCCGGCATCGAACCATCCGGCACTGGCGATCCGCGCCTTGAGCCAGCCGAGATCGTCCTCGTCGGCCGTGCACATCCGGTTGAACAGGTACTCGTCATAGGCTCGCAATGCCGGTGTGGGCCTGGCCTGGCCGTAAAGCTTCGGGCCGTGGAACGAACTCAGCGACGCGCGGATTGCCTGGTCGATCAGCGTGCGATGGAACAGCTCGCGCGCATCCGGATCGCCCGCGGTTTCCCAGCCGCTTATCCACGGTTCGAGATACTTGAACCGCTTGCGCCAGTTGCCGCTCGAGCGCGCGCCGGCCAATGCCTTGTCGAAGGCGGCCTGCAGCCGATGGAACTCCCAGCTCAGCGCACGATAGGCCGAGCCGTCGTAGGCGGCGCGTGCCAGCGCCAGTTGCACGCCGAGCTCGAATTCGGTGGAAGTCAGGCAGCCGGGAGACAGGGGCGGCTGACCGCCGTCGCGACGTTCGTCGGCGCGTACCGCGGCGGCGGATTCCAGCGCGAGCAGCGTGGTTTCCCCGTCCCGCGAATTGCGGATCGCCGCGAGCAGGTTCTCGCGCGCTCGGGCTTCGAGCACTGCCACGTCATCGATCGTGGGAACTCGTGGCGTCGCCAGCGCCGAGGCCGCGAGACAACAGGAGCCGATGAGGGCCCGGATCGCGGACCGCCCACGTGCACTCCCCGCCGCGGCGCTCATGCCGCGACGGTACTCCTCGCGGAACGCGATTAGCCGGCGCGGGCGAGGCACGCGTCGCAATTGCGACGCGCCTCACGAATCGCCGGTGTCGAAAGGCTCAGCCCACCGCCTTGATGGCGTTGATCAGCTCCGCGGCCGCCTTCTGTCCGTCGCCGTACAGCATGCGGGTGTTGTCCAGGAAGAACAGCGCGTTCTCGATGCCCGAGAAGCCGGCACCCTGGCCGCGCTTGATGACGATGACATTCTTCGCCTTGTCGGCGTTGAGAATGGGCATGCCGTAGATGGGGCTGCTCTTGTCCGTGCGTGCGACCGGATTCACCACGTCGTTGGCGCCGATGATCAGTGCCACGTCGGCGGTCTCGAACTCGGCGTTGATCTCGTCGAGATCGGCGATGAGGTCATATCGCACACCGGCCTCGGCCAGCAGCACGTTCATGTGGCCGGGCATGCGGCCCGCCACCGGGTGGATGGCGAATTTCACGGTGACGCCGCGCTCGATCAGCAGCTGGCACATCTCCCACACCTTGTGCTGCGCCTGCGCCACGGCCATGCCATAGCCGGGCACGACGATGACCTTGGACGCGAACGCCATCATCACGCCGACGTCGGCTGCCTCGATGGGCTTCATCGAGCCCTTGACCTCGCTGGCCGCGCCGCCGCCGCCCGAACCGAAGTCCGAGAACAGCACGTTGCCCAGCGAGCGGTTCATCGCCCTGGCCATGAGCTGCGTGAGCAGCGTGCCGGCCGAGCCCACCACGGTGCCGGCGATGATCATCGCCGCGTTGTCGAGCACGAAACCCTCGAAGGCCACGGCGAGGCCGGTGAGCGCGTTGTACAGCGAGATGACCACGGGCATGTCGGCGCCGCCGATCGGCAGCGTCATGGCGATGCCGAGCAGCAGTGCCAGCACGAAGATCATGGAGACGTGCACGGGATCCGCGCCATGATGGTTCACGACGATGAAGCCCACGACCAGCGCGCCGAGCAGCAGCAGCCCGTTGACGAATTTCTGCCCGCCGAAGCGCAGCGTCTTGTTCAGCACGCCCTGCAGCTTGGCCCAGGCGATCAGGCTGCCGCTGAACGAGACCGCGCCGATGATGCCGCCGATCACCGCCAGCGTCATGACCACGGTGCTGTGCTGCACGGGCGCATGCACCGCGTTGGCGAAGGCGGCGCGATACAGCTCCACGGCGGCGATGGCCGCGGCCGCGCCGCCGCCCATGCCGTTGTACAGCGCGATCATCTGCGGCATGTCGGTCATGGCGACCTTCTTGCCGCTCCACCAGGCGACGATCGTACCGACGACAATCGCCGCGATGATCAGCTCGTAGTTGCTCATCCCCGGGTACAGGAACGAGACCAGCGTGGCGACCACCATGCCGGCGCCGGCCCAAACGATGCCGCTGCGCGCGGTCACCGGCGAGCTCATGCGCTTCAGGCCGGTGATGAACAGCACCGCCGTGAGGAAATAGCTGATGTCGATCAGCAGCCGCGCGGAGAACACGCCCGGCGTATTCATTGCGGATTCCATCAGTGGGCGCCCTTCTTTTCGTTCTGGCCCTTCCTGGCGCCCGAGGACTTGAACATCTCCAGCATGCGTTCGGTGACCACGTAGCCGCCGACGGCGTTGCCTGCCGCGAGCAGCACGCCGATGAAGCCGATGGTCTTCTCCAACGGCG
>DASTHJ010000300.1:0-3040 GCA_035718265.1 Steroidobacteraceae bacterium
GCACCGCGCACGAGGAGTCGAGCAGCGTCACGTAGTGCCCGTCCTGGTGGCGGATGCGGTACTGCAGGGCCAGCATGCCGTCGGTGTTCCGCTCGTACCAGTTGTCGAGCAGCTTCTGGTCGTCGGGATGCAGCAGCGCCCTCCATTCGTCGGCCCGCGCGCGCACGCCGGCGGGATAGCCGAGCACGCGCTCGAGCCCCTCGCTCATCAGCGAATTGGTCGCCCCGTCGATCTCGTAGACGATGCAACGCAGCTCGCGCGCGATCGCGCGGAAGCGCTGGTCGGCCGCCGACAGCGCGGTCTCGCGCAGCTTGCGCTCGGTGATGTCCACGACCAGGCCGAGCACGCGCTTCGTGGCGCCGTCCGGCGCGCGCTCCACCACGAAGGCCCGGTCCAGCGCCCAGTGCCAGCTGCCGTCGGTGTGCCGGAAGCGGTATTCGGTTTCCAGCGCGGGGGCATCCGGATCGACGCGCAGCAGCCGGCGGCGGAACTGGTCGATGGCCTGGTCCGGATCGATGCCGAGCAGCTGGCGCCAGTTGAGCGGATTGGCATTGCCGAACGCGGGGTCGACACCGAACACGCGGTAGTAGCCGTCGGTGTTGTGCGTGACGCCTTGCTCCACGTCCCAGTCCCAGACGCCCGCGGTCGTGAGCTGCAGCGCTTTCTCGACGCGCTCGTTGCGCGCGTTGGCGATGCGCTCGGCGATCTTGTTCTCGTCGAGGTCCATGCACACGCCGAGCATGCGCACCGCCTTGCCGCCGGCGTCGCGCTCGACCACGCGGCCGCGCTCGAATACCCAGCGCCAGGCACCGCTGCGCGTGCGGACGCGATATTCGGCGTCGTAGAACTCCGCCTTGCCGTTCACGTGTTCGGCGAAGCGGCGCACGGCCTCCGGCCCTTCGTCGGGATGCAGGTTCGCATCCCAGCGCGCGGCGTGGTCGGGGCCGATGCACGGATCGATGTCGTGACGGTCGCACCAGTCGTTGAACCAGCGCGTCGTGTCGGTGACGAAGTTGGTCTCCCACAGGCCGATGCCGGCGCCCCAGGCCGCCGTCTCCAGCATGTGGTCACTCGAGGCGAGGTGCGCCTCGGCGCGCTTGGCCGCGTCGATGTCGAGCGTCACGCCGATCACCAGTACCGGGCGCCCGCTGAGATCCCATTCGACCGCGCGGCCGCGATCCTGCATCCAGCGGTAGTCACCCGAGGCGGTCTTGAAGCGGTACTCGAATTCCACCGAGTCGCGCTCGCCATGCGCGTGCTCGCGCAATTGCCGGTCGACGAGCTCGCGGTCCTCTGGGTGCAGGTGGCTGAACCAGGGATTCGGCGTGGCATCCCACTGCGCGCGCGAGTAGCCGGTCATCGCCAGCCACAACGGGCTGGCGGTACGCGAGTTGCTCGGCACGTGCCACTGCCAGAACGCGGCGCGCGCGCCCCAGAGCGCGGTGGCCAGCCGCGACTCGCTGTCGTTGCGCGCCACCTCCTCGCTCTTGCGCCGGTCGATGTCCAGCAGCAGGCCGGTGATGCGCGCGGTGGCGCCGTCGCGCTCGCGTTGCACGACGCGCCCCCGGTGCAGCACCCACAGCCATCGATGACCCGCGGCCAGCAGGCGGTACTCGCATTCGAAGCGGTCGCCGCCGTGCTGGCAGGAATCCGCGGCGGCATTGAACGCACCCAGGTCGTCCGGGTGGATGCGGCGCTGCCATTCCAGCAGCGGCATGGCGCCGGGCCCGACCTCGATCCCGAAGGCGCGCAGCCATGCCTCGTCCACCTGGAAGCGGTCCGCGGAGACTTGCCAGTCCCAGACCGCGGCCTGCGCCAGCTGCAATGCCGAGCGGAATTCCGCCGGCAGCTGGGCGTCGGGCGCCGCTTGCGCGGTATCGGGGCGGGCGTTCATGGGCCGATTATTGTTTCCTGCCGATCACCCCAGCCACCTTGATCCATCTCTGGTTTTCTCCGTACGCCAGCGGTACTGGTCGGTGCATTTTTCACGTGGTTTCCCTGACTTTCCCGACATGTCACCGAACCAGACAAGGTGTTCCTGTAGGGGACGTACGGCTACTGGAAGGCACGCGACGTAAGTATTCTCCGACACGCGGCTTTTACAAAATTCCGACAAAACGGCGACGCGATCTAACGGACTAGCAGGGGAGACACTGTGATGGACGGAACCTCGAATCGAAACCCCCTGGTCGCCGACTATTCCGAATGGCGCGCCCGCGATTACTTCCAGACTTACTACAGCGAAGTCGTGCTGCCGGACGAGCAGGCGGTGCTCGCGTACCAGATCGACGTGCTGCGCGCGGCGCGCGCGCGCTTCGGGCGCGGCCTGGAATACGGCTGCGGCCCCACCATGCATCGCGCGATCGCGGCGGCCCGCTACGCGTTCCGCATCGACATGGCCGACTGGCTGGCCGACAACCTGTCCGAGGCGCGCAACTGGCTGTGCGCCGACGAGAGCGCGCCGGAATGGAAGCGCTTCACGCGTTACATCCTCGCCTGCGAAGGACACGCGCGGCCCAACAACTCGCGCGTCGTCAAGCGCGAGGCACTGACCCGCAAGGTGGTGCGCGGCCTGTACGTGAGCGACGCGCGCCTGCGCCAGCCGCTCGGCCCGGCGCGCGACGCGTTCTACGACCTCATCATCACCGGCTTCTGCATCGACGCGATCTCCAGCGATCCGCGCGTGTTCCGCCGCTGCCTGCGCAACGTGACCTCGATGCTGCAGCCCGGCGGCACGTTCATCATCCACGCGTTGCACCAGTGCAAGGCGTACAAGTGCGGCGACCGCATGTTCCCGGGATCGAACCTGACCATGGACGACATGCAGACGGCGATGCTCGAGAACGGCTTCGTGCATTCGAGCATCGACGTGCAGGTGATCCCGTGCCGCGAGAATGCGCAGTATGGCTACTCCGGCATCCTGACGGCATCCGGGAAGAAGGCGCGGCGGAGATAGTGTGGTGGTGCCGGGCACCAATTCCCGTAATTGAGTCGGCGATTGGCTGCTGCCAGACATTGGCTCAATTACGGGAATTGGTGC